>DUTO01000061.1 GCA_012842035.1 Clostridia bacterium
CATAAGGCCAATTAACATCTTTAACGCGAAAAACTAAAGTTACCCCCATGGTTTCCTCCGAACGTCCATAGTCCTCAGCACCTATCGTATAGGGCACCCCAGACGCTGCCGCGACATCAGCATCAGTCGTGGCATCAATAAGTCGAGCTCCATAATAAGCTTTACTTTCACCTTTTTCTTTTACCTTTACCCCTAGCAAAGTATTTTGGGCTAACAAAGGGGCGACAAAAGTAGTACCTAATTTTAAATCAATCTTTTCTTCTTTCTCTACTAACCGTAAAAAATATTGCTCAGCCGCATGAAGATCAAAAGCATTACCCATTTCCTCGTAGAACTCGGCAAAAATCCCTCGTGTCAGGAGTTCCTTTTGGGGACCATAACTCATATCCAAAAAATTCAGACCACCTAAAGTCATCAAGCCACCCAAAACCTCGCCCTCTTCAATTAAAAGGGTCTCTAAACCCTGACGTGCCGCCGAAACCGCAGCTGCAATTCCTTCCGGTTCCCCCCCAATCACGATCAGGTCATAAACCTTATTATCTGTAGGAACTGCCCTCGTTTCTATAGGAAGCAGACTTAGATTTAACACTAAACATAAAATAAGTGCCGTAATTTTTCTTCCCAAGCTCACACACCTCAAAAATTTTTTCCGGGAACCATTATTTCTGTTAAGCATGTTCATTTTCTCAAAAAATGTACAAATTAACAAGTCTTTTCCCTAAAAAAAACAAAGTCTCTTTAGCCAAGAGACTTCTGCCAAGCTGCACCACTCACTTTAAGAAACAGATGTTTTTTCTGCAGCACAAGTTCGCTTTTCTTCCAAATTTTTTAACAGTTGAAAAACACTCTCACGGTTACGACAATACTCTTCCTTATGTATTTTTTGATAAAGCTTCTCTAACTCCTCATAATTAAAGTCCTGCTTCTGAGCAACAAAGATTCGTTGATGCTTAGTTGCCGTAACTCCTTCGGCCTCTGTTAAAAGTTCTTCATATAACTTTTCCCCGGGTCGAATTCCCGTAAATTCAATCTTTATATCCTCCTCCGGCTCCAAACCGGAAAGACGAATCAAATCTCGCGCCAAATCTACTATTTTCACAGGTTCCCCCATATCTAAAATAAAAATCTCTCCCCCTTCGGCCATCCCCCCGGCTTGCAAAACTAATTGAGCGGCCTCCGCAATCGTCATAAAAAACCTTCTCATTTCCGGGTGAGTTACCGTAACCGGACCACCTTTTCTAATTTGTTCTTGAAAAATAGGCACCACACTGCCCCTACTCCCTAAAACGTTACCAAAACGAACGGCAACAAATTTAGTAGTACTAATCTCATTAAAATTCTGAATTACCATTTCCGCAATCCGTTTCGTCGCCCCCATCACACTAGTTGGGTTAACAGCTTTATCCGTAGAAATAAAGACGAAATTTTCGACACCTGTTCGGTCCGCAACTTCAGCTACATTTCTCGTGCCTAGGACATTATTTTTAAAAGCTTCCCCGGGGTTTTCTTCCATTAAAGGTACATGTTTATGAGCTGCCGCATGAAAAACGATCTCCGGTCTTTTCTCTTGAAAAATTGCCTCCATTCTGGGGAAATCTTTAATATCGGCAATCACCGTACTAATGGTCACAGTAGGAAACTTTTCACTCAACTCTAATTTAATTTCAAAAAGCGGATTTTCATCATGACCTAAAAGGACTAATTCCACAGGGTGAAAACGACAAATCTGACG
>DUTO01000062.1 GCA_012842035.1 Clostridia bacterium
CAAAGGAACTGTGGCTCGCTTAGCTTATTTTATTTGTTTTTTGGCCGTAATTACATTGACCATGAGTTCTTTTAAAGTAGCTATTACTACCGGTATTACGACTATTAATAGAATGGTAGAATTTATGAAGTTATTATTACCGATTCTTTTAGTTCTTTTAACGACGGTAGGAGGGCTAACTACGACAGCTTTATTACAGCCTTTTCTTATAGTTTTTCTTAGTTTTATGTCTACTTTTACCCAAAAAATTATTTTTCCTTTAATTTTTTTAACGGCAGTTTTATGTATTACCAATAATCTTTCTACTCATTTTAAAATATCACGACTTGTTAGTTTTTTTAAGCAAATAACTAAAGTGAGCATTGGACTTGTTTTAACCCTTTTTATTGGCGTAATTTCCGTGGAAGGTGTTATGGGTGCTGTTGTTGATGGTGTTACTTTGCGTACCGCTAAATACATGACAGGAGCTTTTGTCCCGGTGGCCGGCAGTATGTTTGCTGATGCCCTCGATGCGATAATCGGAGGCTCTCTTCTTTTAAAAAATGCACTTGGCTTGGCCGGTGTTCTTATCTTAGGAGCAATTATTCTTTTTCCGGTAATCAAGGTCTTAGCCCTAGCGGTAATCTATCGTTTAGCTTCTGCCTTATTACAGCCTTTAGATGATACTTTGTTAGCTAATACTTTAGAAGAAATGGCAGGATGTCTTTTTTTAACTTTTGCCGCTGTAGCTGCTGTAGCTATTATGTTTTTTATGACGATAACGATTATTGTCAGTACAGCTAATTTTACCGTTATGTTCAGGTAGGGGTGTTTGTGCAATGACTGTTTTAACAGAGTTGGTTCGCAATATTATTTTAATTATTCTTTTAACTACCTTTTTAGAGCTGATTATGCCTTCGAGTAGTATGCAACGTTTTGTCAAAGTAGTGATGGGGCTTTTTGTTTTGATCGCCATTTTAAATCCCATTTTAAATGTAATTAAGCAAGAACAAAATTTAGAAGCATTTATTTGGCAACAAGAAGAGTGGTCTTCGACACAGTTTAATAGCGTCTTAGAGCAAAGTGAACACTTGCAAAAGGTAAATCAAGATTTGCTGTGGGAAAATTATCAGCAAAAATTAGAGTTGCAAATGAATTCTTTAGTTAATTTGATTTCCGGTGTTGAAGACTCTGCCGTACAGGTTAAGTTACAGCAGGCTAGCGAGCGTTATCAAGAGAGTGGTGAACTAATTAAAGAAGTTACTGTTACTGTTGGTAAGCAAGAAGCAAAGGAAAGGAGGGAGGGAAGAATAAAGCCGGTAGAGATTGTTATGGAGGAAATTAAGGTGGAAAAGATTGATGCTTTAAGCAGAGAAGAATGCTTAATCGAGACCAAGGTTGTGCAGACATTGTCTCAATATTTTGGTTTAAAAGAAGAACAAATTAAGGTTAATTTTATTTAGGTTGGGGGAAAAGGCAATGAAGAATTTTTATAAATCTTTATTTGAGTCTCCAGGAAAATTAGGGCTGGGGGGTATTGTTGCTTTAATTATCTTAGGAATTTCTTTAATGGTTGTTCCGGGAATGTTTTTAGCTAAAAAGGAAAAAAACTTACCACTAGAGATACCTCAAGAAATTAATGATAAAACTGGTAGCACTTTTACG
>DUTO01000063.1 GCA_012842035.1 Clostridia bacterium
CAGCAACTACTGTGTTAATAATTGTGCTTACTGTGGCTATCATCAAAGTAATAAAGATTTGGTCAGAAAAAAACTAACCATGGAAGAATTAAAAGATGAAGTGCGTATCCTGGAGTCCCTCGGGCATAAACGACTAGCTCTAGAAGCAGGCGAAGATGACCTTAATTGCCCTCTTGACTATATCATCGAATGTATTAAAACAATCTATTCCTTAAAATTTGATAATGGCTCCATTAGGAGAATCAACGTCAATATTGCCGCCACTACCGTAGAAAATTATCGTAAACTAAAAGCAGCGGAAATAGGGACTTATGTTCTTTTCCAAGAAACATATCATCAACCTACGTACGAAAAGCTACATCCCCAAGGACCTAAACACAACTATGAATGGCATACTACGGCCATGGACAGAGCTTTGCAAGCAGGGATTGATGATGTTGGTATTGGTGTTCTTTATGGACTTTACGACTATAAATACGATACTGTGGCCATGATTTTGCACGCTGAACATTTAGACAATGTTTACGGAGTAGGCCCACATACCATTTCCGTACCCAGATTAAGAGCCGCCGCCAGTATCAATCTCCAAACTTTCCCCCATCTTGTGGCTGATGCTGACTTCAAAAAAATTGTAGCTATCTTAAGATTAACCGTTCCCTATACGGGCATGATCATTTCTACAAGAGAAACACCACAATTCAGAGATGAAATAATTGCCCTGGGCATTTCCCAAGTCAGTGCCGGTTCCTGCACCGGAGTAGGCGGTTACAAAGAAGAATATGAAAGTGACACCCCCCAAGATACCCCCCAATTTGAAGTAGGAGACCATCGTTCACCTATGGAAATATTAAAAGGACTCTGTAAGTCAGGTTATATTCCCAGTTATTGTACGGCTTGCTATCGTCAAGGTCGTACCGGCGAAAGATTTATGCCTCTAGCTAAAGCCGGAGAGATTCATAATATCTGCCTCCCCAATGCCATCCTAACCTTTAAAGAATTTCTTCTCGATTATGCGGACGATGAACTCAAAGAAATCGGTGTCCAAACAATTGCCCAAGCTCTGCAAAGCATACCTAAAGAAGCTACCCGTGAAAAGACAAAAAAATATCTCCAGAGACTGGAGAACGGCGAAAGAGACTTTTATTTTTAAAACTATTTTAAGCAAAGGAGAGAAGATAAATGGAAAAAAGAATTGGTATAGTAGCAATTATTATTGAAAATCGAGAAAGCGTACCTAAAGCTAACTCTATTTTAAGTGCCTATGCTCCCATCATTATCGGCAGAATGGGGGTTCCTTACCAAGAAAAGCACGTCAATGTTATTTCAATTATCGTTGATGGCACGACAGACGAAATTGGCGCCCTCTCCGGCAAACTAGGTAATCTTAATGGTGTAACAGCCAAAACTGTTTTAGCTAAGGAAAAATAAAATGGGCTATTTAAGAACAGGTTTCCTTTTCGTTTCCTTCATCCTCCTCACCCTCTCATGAAAAAAAATACCATAACTATATTATACGCTATCTTCTGCTTTTTACACCCTCATCACCCGTGTAGCATTAAAAATAGCAAGCAAAGCAACACCGACATCAGCAAAAACTGCCTCCCACATTGTAGCGATACCGCCGGCACCAAGAATGAGTACAACTGCTTTCACTATTAAAGCTAACGTAATGTTCTGCCAAACAATCTTTTTCGTCCTCCGGGCTATTTGCATCGCCGTAACAAGTTTCGAAGGTTGGTCATTCATAATCACCACATCGGCAGCCTCGATCGCTGCATCAGAACCTAAGCCGCCCATGGCTACCCCTACATCGGCTCTCGCCAAAACAGGTGCATCATTAATCCCGTCACCCACAAAAACCAAGTTCCCTTTGCCTTTGTTTTCATAAATCTTTTCTATTTGCTCCACCTTTTCCTGAGGTAAAAGTTCGGCATAAAACTCCTCAACTCCTAATTCTTTCGCTACTTGAGCAGCCGTAGTTTTATTATCTCCGGTTAACATCACTAATTTCCGTACTCCTAAATTTTTCAATCCTTCTAAAGCCTGCCTACTATCTTCTTTGATTTCATCGGAAATCACTACTGCTCCAACATATTGCCCATCTACAGCTACGTGTACTACTGTACCCGTTTTTTCTTGTTCTTCAACACTAATCCCCGCTTCTGCCATTAACGTCCTCTTCCCCGCTAAAATCGTCTTTCCATCTACACTTACCTTCACGCCGCATCCGGCTATTTCCTCATAAGACTCAATCTTGTCTGCGGATACTTTCTCACCATAAAGCTCCAAAATTGATTGCGCAATCGGATGTGTAGAAAAAGTCTCCGCCCAAGCAGCATATTGCAAAAGTTCTTTCTCCTGAAAGCCGCCTACCGGATGAAGTGCAGTAACCTTAAAAACACCTTTCGTCATTGTCCCCGTTTTATCAAAAACAACTGCTTCCACATTATTTAAAGCTTCTAAATAATTGCCACCTTTAACTAAAACACCATTTCTTGAGGCTCCCCCGATGCCACTAAAAAAACCTAGCGGAATAGAAATAACTAACGCACAAGGACAAGAAATAACTAAGAAAACTAAAGCGCGATATAACCACTCAGCAAAAACCGCCCCGGGAATAATTAAAGGAGGTACTAAAGCTAAAATTGCTGCAATAGCAACTACCACCGGCGTATAATAACGAGCAAATTTAGTTATAAAATTCTCGGTAGGTGCTTTTTTACTACCGGCATTCTGGACTAAATCCAATATTTTAGCTATAGTCGATTGACCATATTCCTTCGTTACTTCTACAAGTAAAAGCCCGGAAGTATTAATAAAACCGCTTAATATCTCTTCCCCTGCCTGCACTCTTCGCGGAACCGTTTCGCCCGTCAAAGCGGAAGTATCAACCAAAGAACTACCTTCCATAATTTTACCATCTAAAGGCACCCTTTCCCCCGGCTTAACTATAATTAAATCGCCTACAGCAACTTCTGTGGGACTTACCCGCACTATTTCATTCTCTTTCTGCAAATTAGCATAATC
>DUTO01000064.1 GCA_012842035.1 Clostridia bacterium
TTTGCTTTTGTGGATCGGGGCACTTTTATTTCCCCTGATTTTTCTGTTAAAATATAAATATATTATTCCTATTTTTATGTTTTATCTTTTATTCTGTTTCGGGTATTATGTACTGCATTATCCACGTTATTCACCTCTTGATTTATCTTTTACTTTGTTGGGTATAATATATATTTTATTGGGTTTCTTTCATTTACTTCTTTTGCGTCAATTACCGGGAGGGTTTTGGTTAGTTCTCTATCTGTTTATTGTAGTTTGGGGTACTGATACCGGCGCTTATTTTACGGGAATGATTTTGGGCAAACACCAATTAGCCCCTTTAATTAGCCCTAAAAAAACCTGGGAAGGTTTTGGGGGTGGGGTGTTGATAAGTGTTTTAGTTGCTTATATATATAGTATTTATGTACCTTTAGATACAGGGCGTATTTTGTTTTATATTGCTCCTTTTGTCTCTCTAACCGGTCAACTGGGAGACCTTTTTGCCAGTTCTTTAAAAAGATTTGCTAAGCTTAAGGATTCCGGTCAAATTATTCCCGGTCATGGCGGGATTTTAGATAGATTTGACAGTACCTTATGGGCAGCTCCTGTGACGTATTACTTATTAATAATTTTAGAAAGGTTGTTGTGAAAGTGAATCCGGAAATTGAGAGGTATAAAAAAAGGCTATTGAAAATTGTGGTTATTTTTATAACTTTATTAACCTTGTATTTTACTGTGGCATATTTTATTCCGCTTACTTATGATGTGCTTGCTTTTTTATTAAAAGCTTTTTTACCTTTTGTTTTAGCCATAATCATTGCTATTTTAATTGACCCATTAGTTGATTTTTTAGAAAGCAAGAAAATAAAAAGGGGATTTGCGGTAGTTATTGCTCTGGTTTTACTTATTGTAGTTATTGCTTTTATTTTGATTGTAGTAATTTCACGTCTAGTTATTGAACTCTCGGATCTTTATCAACAAGTGCCCTTTTATACACGCAATATTTATAGTTATTTTTTAGATTCTTTAGAGGTACTCAGAAATTTTCTTACCAGTAATCCTTTGCCCCAAGAAGCACAAACAGCAATACTTAATAGTATGAATGCGGTGATTGACCAGACGGGTAATCTTATTGCCAAAATAACAAATTTTCTTTTCGGTTTGCTTGCAGGTTTGCCGGGGTTTTTTACTATTTTACTTGTTTCTGCTTTAGCTACATTTTTTATTAGTAAGGATAAAGTGTGTTTAATTCAACTTTTTTATAAGTTAATTCCTCAAAAACATATACAATCTACGACGAGATTAATTACTCATATTAGTGATGCTTTAGTTGGTTTTTTTAGAGCAGAACTTATTTTGATCAGTATTACTACTGTTTTAGCAACGATTGGTCTTTTTATTTTAGGTATTGATTATGCTTTTACTATCGGTATAATTATTGGTTTTCTTGACCTTTTACCTGTTGTCGGTCCGGGAACTTTATTTATTCCCTGGGCGATCATTGCTCTGTTTTGCGCTAATTATAAAGTGGGTTTAGGACTATTAATTTTATACGGTATAATTAGTGTTGTACGGCAAGTCATAGAACCGAAAATTCTTTCTCAGAATATCGGATTAAATCCGTTAGCTGTTTTATTAGCTCTTTATTTAGGGTTAAAACTTTTGGGAATTTGGGGTATTATTATTGGACCATTTGTTTTTATTATTGTTAAAGGAATAATTGAAAGCTGGCGTCCGGATTATTAGAAAGGTAGTGGAGGTAGAAGATATTTGAAAAAAATTATAGTTTTAGGTTCCACTGGCTCCATAGGAAGGCAGGCCTTACAAGTAGTTGATGAATTCCCAGATAAATTTAAAATTGTCGGTTTAGCCGCAGGTTCTAATGTGCAGTTATTAGCTGAACAGATCAAAAAATATCAACCACAATATGTATCTATCAGTTCAAAAAAGGATGCTGTTTTCTTGCAAAGTTTAATTAAGGATAAAGTTAAAGTTTTTACCGGCGAGGAAGGTTTAGTGAATTTAGCGCAAATTAAAGATATAGACCTTATTCTAATAGCTGTAAGTGGTATTAATGGATTGTTGCCGACTTTAACGGCTTTAGAAAATAATATAACGGTAGCTTTAGCTAATAAAGAAACAATTGTTACCGCTGGTTCTTTAGTGATGGAAAAAGCTAAACAATATGGGACAACAATCATTCCTGTAGATAGTGAACATTCAGCTTTATTTCAATGCTTAGAAAAAGAAAACATTATTGCCGTGGAAAAATTAATTTTAACAGCTTCCGGGGGCCCTTTTTTAAATGCTACTTGGGAAGAATTAAGTAATGTTTCTCCCCAAATGGCTTTAAGTCATCCTAATTGGAAGATGGGAGCAAAGATTACCGTAGATTGTGCCAGTTTGATCAATAAAGGGTTAGAAGTTATTGAAGCCCATTGGCTTTTTGGTATGCCTTATAAACAGATTGAAATAGTAATTCACCCTGAAAGTATTATTCATTCTCTCGTACAATATAAGGACGGAGCTATTTTGGCTCAACTTGGTTGTCCGGATATGAGGGTTCCCATTCAATATGCTTTTACTTATCCCAAGCGTCTGACTAATTCTTTTCCCAGATTGAATTTTTATGAATTAGGTAAAATGTCTTTCCAAAAACCGGATGTGTCTCGTTTCCCCGGTTTGTTGTTAGCCCTGGAAGCCGGTAAAATTGGGGGCACGATGACTACTGTTTTTAATGCAGCTAATGAAGTGGCGGTTGGCTTTTTTTTGCAAGGTTGCATAAAATTTATGGAGATACCTCAAATTATTGAAAGGGTTATGAATGAACATCAAGTTGTGACCGATTTTCAAGTTGAGGATATTTTGGAAATTGACCATTGGGCTCGCTTGAAAGTTAAAGAAGCAATTGTTAATTTATAAAGGGGGCTTGTTAGTTTGCAAACATTTATTGTTTCTCTAATTGTTTTTGGAGTAATTATTTTTGTACATGAATTTGGACACTTTATTTTAGCTAAATCAACAGGAGTACGTGTTGAAGAGTTTAGTTTAGGGATGGGTCCTCAAATTAAAGGGCAGAAGAAAGGTGAGACTCTTTATAGTCTTAGAGCCTTACCTTTAGGCGGTTTTTGCAGAATGACCGGCGAAATTGTAGATGATAATGAGGTTTCTTCTGACCCTAAGAGCTTTAATAATAAATCACTTGGGGCTCGTATGTCGATAATTGTTTCCGGTTCTTTAATGAATTTTTTATTAGGTGCTTTAATTTTTGTGTTCATGTTTTCAGTTGTGGGTATTCCCCATGATTATGCCAATTTTATTGGGGAGGTTATGCCCGGTAGTGCTGCAGAAATGGTAGGTATACAACCGGGTGATGAAATAATTAGTATTAATGGTCAGACTTTAAATAGTTGGAGTGAGATTACCGGTATAATTCATCACAGTACAGAAAAAACATTAGAAATAGAATTAAAAAGAAATAAACAAGTTTTTAAAGTTTCAGTTGTCCCTCAATATGACTCGGAAAGAGGTGTGGCACTTATTGGGATTGTACCTCGGGACCCTATTTTAGAGCGGATGTCTTTATGGGCAGGGGTAAGCAAAGGGTTTGTCCAAACTTATGAAATAACGATAGAAATGATTCGACAATTAGTTCTATTAATTAGTGGGCAGGTATCTGCAGATGAAGTGGCTGGTCCCGTGGGTATTATTCAAATTATTGGGCAGTCAGCTCGTTTAGGTTGGATTAATGTAGCTTATTTAACCGCTTTGATTTCTATTAATTTAGGCATAATTAACCTTTTACCTATACCGGCTCTCGATGGAGGTAGATTCTTCTTTTTAATTATTGAAGCAGTACGCGGTGGAAAAAAGGTAGAGCCGGAAAAAGAAAATTTAGTTCATTTTTTAGGTTTTGCTTTACTAATGTTATTAATGGTTTTTATTACTTATAAAGATATTGTTCGTTGGCTTACAGGCGGTTTTTAAAATAAATTTAAAATATGGATGGCTAGAGATGATGATTAAACGTAGAAAAACTAAAAATTTTTTTATTGGTTCCATAGGTTGTGGTCATTTATATCCAGTTTCTGTGCAATCAATGACGAATACTGATACCAGAAATGTGGCAGGAACTGTGGCTCAGATTGAAGAATTAGCTCAAGCTGGCTGTGAAATTATTCGTATAGCTGTACCTAATCAAGCAGCGGGGGAAGCTTTGCCACAAATTATAGCTTTATCTTCCATGCCGGTAATTGCCGATATCCATTTTGATTATCAATTGGCCTTATTGGCTTTAAAAAATGGTGTGCATGGCTTGCGTTTGAATCCCGGTAATATCGGGGCTCAGTGGAAAGTTAAAGAAATTGTCCAAGCAGCTAAAGAAAAAAACATTCCGATCCGCATCGGTGTAAATAGTGGTTCTTTAGAAAAAAATCTTTTAGATAAACATGGTAAACCAACTGCTGAGGCTCTAGTGGAAAGTGCTTTAAAACATATTAACCTTTTAGAAAAATTGAAGTTTGATTTAATTAAAATATCTTTAAAGTCTTCGCAAGTTCCCTTGATGCTGGATGCCTATAGAATGATGGGCAAACTCGTTCCTTATCCGCTTCATTTAGGGGTAACTGAGGCGGGGCTATTACAAACGGGGACAATTAAATCGGCAGTAGGGATAGGAACATTATTGGCGGAAGGAATTGGTGATACAATTCGTGTTTCACTAACCACTGACCCTATTCAAGAAATAAAGGTGGCTAAAGAAATTTTACGCTCTTTAGGTTTAGTAAAAGAGGGTATAGAGATTATTTCTTGTCCTACTTGTGGCCGTAGTCAGATTGATGTAGTTTCTTTAGCTCAAGAAATAGAACAAAAATTACAGAAGATAAAAATGCCTTTAAAAGTTGCGGTGATGGGGTGTGCCGTTAATGGACCCGGAGAGGCTAAAGAAGCTGACTTAGGGATTGCCGGTGGAAAAGGGGAAGGTTTACTTTTTGTGAAAGGTAAAATTAAAAAGAAAGTTCCGGAAGAACATTTAGTTAAAGTTTTATGTGCAGAAGTAGAGAAAATAATTAAAGAAAATAATTAGAAAAGAGGTTTGTTCGATGTATTTTAGTAAGCTTTTTGCTCCAACATTACGTGAAATTCCTGCCGAAGCCGAAGTTGTTAGTCATCAGCTCTTAGTCAGAGCTGGTTTTATTCGTAAGTCTTCTTCAGGGGTTTATACATATTTACCTCTTGCCTGGCGAGTTTTACAAAAGATTTCAGCTATAGTGCGTGAGGAAATGAACAAAGCCGGAGGACAAGAAATTTTAATGCCCATTATTCAGCCGGCTGCAATTTGGTTAGAATCAGGTAGATGGCAGGTATATGGTGAAGAATTATTCCGCTTACAAGATCGGCATGAACGAGATTTTTGTCTTAGCCCCACACATGAAGAACTGGTGACGGACTTGGTACGTTCGAATGTAGATTCTTATCGTCAGCTTCCTTTGTATTTGTATCAAATCCAAAACAAATATCGTGATGAACGCCGTCCGCGCTTTGGCTTAATGCGAGGTCGTGAATTTATTATGAAAGACCTTTATTCTTTTGACCGAGATGAGGAAGGTTTAGATCTAAGTTATCAAAAAATGTATAAAGCTTATCGGACAATATTTAAACGTTGTGGTTTAGATTTTCGTCCTGTTGAAGCTGATTCCGGTGCTATTGGGGGTAGTATTACGCATGAGTTTATGGTTTTAGCTGAATCAGGAGAAGCAGAGATTGTGTATTGTTCTACTTGTGACTATGCGGCCAATGTAGAAATAGCCCCTTGTTTACCTAGTGAAAATATTGCTGAGATTATGCACGAAAAAGAAAAAGTGGCTACACCTCAGCAGACAACCATAGAAGAAGTAGCGGATTTTTTAAGTGTTCCCGCCGAGAAGTTGATTAAAACATTGTTTTATCAAACTGATGCAGAAGTTATTGCGGTTTTGGTTAGAGGAGATAGGCGAATTAACGAAATTAAACTACAAAAA
>DUTO01000065.1 GCA_012842035.1 Clostridia bacterium
AGCCGCTACTTCCAACATTTTACCTGTGATTAAAACTCAGTATCTTGAGGATGTATCTGTTAAGCAGATCATGGCGGGTGCGGTACGAGGCATGGTGGAGTCCTTAGACGACCCTTACTCTGTCTATATGGATCAAGAAGAATATGAAGAGTTTCGTCATCATATTGAAGGTTCTATTGGGGGGATTGGGATTTATGTAAGTGTAAAAGATGATAAGTTTGTTGTTTTTTCAGTAATTGAAAATACACCTGCCAGTAAAGCAGGGTTATTAAAAGGTGATATTATTTTTAAGGTTAATCAAAAATTAGCCAGTGAAATGGATGTTGATGAAGCCGTAGCGAAAATGCGAGGTGAACCGGGTACAGAAGTGGAGATAAGTGTGCTACGGGAAGGAAAACTTAAAGACTTTACGGTAGTCCGGGATATTATTGATATTCCGACGGTAGAAAGTGAGGTTCTGCCCGGAGAAATTGGTTATTTACAGTTAAAGCTTTTTGCGAGCAATTCTGATGAGGCTGTGGTTGAGCATTTAGCTAAATTACAGCAAGAAAAAATAAAGGGACTTATTTTTGACTTAAGGGATAATCCGGGGGGAGATTTAGAAGCGGCTGTAAATATAGCGCGCTATTTTGTGCCTCAGGGACCTGTTGTTTATATCGTGGATAAAAAGGGACACACGGAAAGTATGCTTAATAAGCAACCGGTGCAACTGGGTGTACCAGTAGTTGTTTTAATTAATGAAGGGAGTGCGAGTGCTTCTGAAGTTTTGGCGGGAGCAATTAAGGATACAAATTCCGGAATTTTGATTGGGGAAAAATCGTTTGGTAAAGCATTGGTACAAGTGCTTATTGAGATGCGAGGTAAAGATGCCCTCAAGTTGACTACGGCGAAATATTTAACACCAAATAAACATGATATTCAGACCAAGGGGATTGAGCCTGATATAGAAGTAGTTTGGGGCAATGTGGCTGAAGAGGATCCGCAATTACAAAAAGCGTTAGAAGTTTTAGAAAAACAACTAGAACCATAAGCACCGGAATATTTAGGAGGCGGAGAAATAAATGTTTCCTATTTTTGATTTTTTACCTCTGGTTCTAACAAGTTTTCTTTCTATTTTCGGGGAAGTAGTGTTTTGGATTCCGTTAATTATTGTCGGACTGTTGTATAGAAAAATGACGAAAACATCTTTTTATTTATTTGGAACGCCAGGGGAATCTCCCTGGCGTTTAACGCTAAGTGCAGCTTTGTTTGGGATTTTGGGTGGCTTTTTGGGGAGCTGTTTATTAATCCTGATTGGTATTTCTGTTAATGAAATAGGAGGAATTTATTTATTGCTGACGGCATTAGGTTTAATGCTGATCCAGCAACGGTTTTTGTGTTTTGCTTATGCCGGCGGAGTTCTTTCGTTATCTTCTTTAATTTTAGGATTCCCCCAGATTAGTGTGCCTCAGGTAATGGCTTTGGTTGCTGTTTTACACTTAGTAGAGGCCCTGCTTATTTATTTTACGGGGAGTATTGCTGTCTTGCCTATTTACGTAGCCACAAAGGAAGGTCGTATTGTGGGGGGTTATAATTTACAAAAGTTTTGGCCCATGCCTTTGGTAGTTCTTTTTGCTGGTGTTTACCCTGACCCTGAAATTATTAAAGGTATTGTCAGTATGCCGGAGTGGTGGCCTTTATTAAAACCGAGCTTTACAGTTTTAGAGGGAGAGATGGTCTATAGTCTTTTGGCCATACCGGCAGTATTGGGTTATGGGGATGTAGCTATTTCCCTGACTCCGCGGGAGAAAACACGGTTAGCCGGTTGGGAGTTGGCCGGGTATAGTGTGTTGCTTCTTTTTTTAGCAATTGGGGCTAGTTATGATCCGTTTTTAGCTTATCCGGCAGCTCTGTTTGGACCTTTGGGGCATGAACTGGTTATTTATTTAGGACGCCAACGAGAGGCTAGAGGAGAACCATTTTTTGTTTCTTCCCCGCGGGGTTTAAAACTTCTTTATGTACGGAGGAAAAGCCCTTTAGCGAAAGTGGGGGTTAAGGCAGGAGATATCCTTTTAACTTTAAATGGTGTGGCTATTCATGATACGCAGGAAATTAAGGAGAGCAAGGCAGGACTTCCGGAAGGAAGTAAGACGATGAAGTTGGAGTATCTGGCAGTAGCTACCGGTGAGCAAAAAAAAGTAATAGTGGAAAGAGAAAAAGATGATTCATTGGGCTATATTCCGGTACCACAGTGGCACACGAGTGCCTATTTACAAGTCATGACATCTGTTAGTCCCCTGAAAAATTGGTGGCAGAAGCTGCGGAAGAGGTTGAGTTAAAGGTCGAAATTATTATTTTGATTTCCATAATTCTGATTTTTGTGTTATAATGGGATAAGTGCGAACAGTATAGTTATAGAATAGATAATCAAGTAGGGGGGGGAGAGAGATGGGGCTTTTTTCGGAAGTGAAAAAATTCGGAAGCTTATTTATGACTATCGATCGGGCACTTAGAGGACAGGATATATTTAATAAGAAAGTTAATAAAATGCTTAAACCTTATAAATTGAATTGGCGGAAGAAGCGAGAGGTTAAGGAGAAACTGCAAGATTTAAGACGATTGGTATTAATTGAAGCTATGGAGAGAGAGACAGGATTGGCGCCGAGTTTTGAGCAAGAAAGAGATGAGTTATTAAAAAAACATGCTGCCCCAAATGGACCGGAGGCAATTGCCGGTATAGCCGGGGAAATCAATGAGCGATATAATGCCAGGGATACGGATGATGCTAAATGGGTGGATCTGAAAGTACAATTTTTCGAATATAGTGCTAAAAACTATCAAGAATTAGTAGAATTGCAAAAGCTAGAACATGAAGCTCAGCGTTTACAAGCTGATTCTTTAGCCCAAAGAGCGAAGGAGGCTTATCAAAAATTAGTTGCCGAGGAAAATAATTTACGGGAAATGGTAGAAAGTTCAAGCCCTGAAAACTATAAAGCTGCCTGGAAAGAAGTTAGTTATGATGATGACTATAATCTTACGGCGCGCATCATTAAATATAAGACAAGCTTATATCAAGAACAAGGCAGAACAACTTTGCTCTGGGCTTATAAGCAGCATGTTAAAGACTGTGGTGGTGACCCGGAAAGGGTAGAAAAGGGTATTTTGTCAGCTGATCAACATTGGGGTAAAGAGGAAGAGACCCAGAGCACTTTAGAAAGTTTAACTCAATCTGCTCAGGATCTACGTGAACCTCAGGCGGTAAAGTCTGAGCAAGTTTTAGAAGGTGATAAGGTGCGTTAGAGAGAGGGTTGTCGAGAATCATTAAAGATTTAAAACGCTCCTCCGGGGCGTTTTTTAGTTTGCAAGTATAATTTTAAAAAGAGTTTAGAGAAAGAGAGAAAATTGAGGAGGTTAAAATTATGGGATTTTGGGCTGATTTTAAAAAAGAAGTTATAGATGAGATGGGGGAGGATTTGCAAGAGCTTAAGCAAGAAGTTGGGCAAATTATTGAGGAAGAGATGGAAATAGTTACTTCTGAAATGGAGGTAGAAAAACACCTTGGCGCCTTCGAAAAAAAGTTTAATAAGATGGTCAAACAGGCAGAACAGAATAAGAAAATCAGAAAAAGTGTAGAGAAACAACTTGGAGCCGTGAAAAAAATGGGCATCAATGAAATTAAAGATAAAAAAAGGGGAGAGCCTATGTTCCCCGGTCGCCGGGAAAAGATGTTTAATAAATATGGGGGGGGAACCGCTGCCCAGGCAGTTTCTACAACAACAGAAACTTTAAACAAACGCTATAATTTTAAACAATCAAATGATGCGATGTGGATTGACTTAAATGTTGATTTCTTCAAGTATAGGGCTTATAATGAAGAAGAATTAATAAATTTGAAGAGATTAGAAGGGAAAGCGGAGTCTTTAAAGGCGGAGCGTGTTATGCAAAAAGCGAAGGACTTGCGGCAGGAATTATTGCAAGAGGAAAAGCATTTATTCGGAGTAGTACAAAAGACAAACCCCGATAATTATGGCTTTAAATTGTTTGGTGGGGCAAAGGAAGCAGGGGCTGATTTTGGTAATGACTATTATAATGCCAAGCTATTGTTTGAAGATAAACTAGCACTGTACGGTGGGAGAGGTAGAACAGATTTATTGCAGAATTATAATAAACACTTAGAGGAACTAAAAGGTCAGCCTGATAGAATGGAAAAGGCTATTTTATCCGTTGAGAAACAATTAGAGCCGAAAGAAACTTTAGAGGAAAAGTCTCAATCTGCTCAGGTTCTGCGTGAAGAGCCGCAGCAAGAGAATAAGGATGAGCAGATCCAATATGTTGACGCTTTGCGTAAAAAGTTGGAAAAGGAAAAAGCTGCGCGACCGGCATTTGATAAAACCAGATAAATACTAAAAACGCTCCATTAGGGGGCGTTTTTTTATTTGGTATATTTGCCGGTTGAGGAGTGTGATATAATATTTTAATATAGTTAAAGTATGCTCCAGAACAGGATGTGAAAAGACAGGATGGAAAATGGCAAGTTTCAACTAGTCTCCGAATATCAGCCCCGGGGTGACCAGCCGGTGGCGATTGAGGCATTGGTGGAAAATTTTACGCAAGGCATGAAACAACAGGTATTGTTAGGGGCTACAGGAACAGGGAAAACTTTTACGATGGCTCATGTGATTCAAAAGATGCAGAAACCTACTTTGGTGATTGCTCATAATAAGACTTTAGCGGCTCAGTTATGTAGTGAGTTTAAAGAGTTTTTTCCGGAAAATGCGGTCGAGTATTTTGTCAGCTATTATGACTATTACCAGCCGGAGGCTTATGTCCCTCATACTGATACTTATATTGAAAAGGATGCTTCGATTAATGAGGAAATAGAGAAGTTGCGCCATGCGGCGACAGCGGCTCTTTTGGAACGTCGTGATGTGATTGTGGTGGCTAGTGTCTCTTGTATTTATGGGCTTGGTTCACCGGAAGAATATCAGGAGCAGACTCTTTCTTTACGTTTAGGGCAGAATATAGAGCGTGATTTTATTTTAAAGCAGTTGACAGATATTCAGTATGATCGTAATGACTTTAATTTTACGCGGGGCACGTTTCGAGTACGCGGCGATGTGGTGGAGATTTTCCCTGCTTCTTATGGGGAGAAGGCAGTGCGGGTGGAGTTGTTCGGTGATGAAATTGAGCGGATTGTGGAAGTGGATACCTTGACCGGGGAGGTTTTGGCACAGCGTCGCCATATCAGTATTTTCCCTGCGAATCATTATGTGACAGGCAAGGAAAAGATGGAGCGGGCCTTGGTGACGATTGAACAGGAATTAGAGGAGCGGTTAACTGTTTTGCGGAGGCAGGATAAGTTATTAGAGGCCCAGCGTTTAGAACAGCGGACTCGTTATGACTTGGAGATGATGCGAGAAGTAGGTTTTTGTTCCGGGATTGAAAATTATTCGCGCCATTTAACAGGTAGAAAACCCGGTGAACCACCTTATACGTTAATTGATTTTTTCCCGCGTGATTTTTTATTGATGATTGATGAGTCCCATGTGACTATTCCTCAGATTGGAGCGATGTATGAAGGGGATCGGTCGCGTAAAACAACTTTAGTGGAACATGGTTTTCGTTTACCTTCGGCCTTGGATAATCGTCCTTTGCGTTTTTATGAATTTAGCGAGAAGTTGAATCAGGTAGTTTATGTTTCGGCGACACCAAGACCTTATGAAGCAGAGCAGAGTGAAGCGATAGTAGAGCAGATTAATAGACCTACCGGTTTATTAGACCCGCAAATTTTTGTGCGACCGACCAAGGGGCAGATTGATCACCTTTTAGAAGAGATTAAGAAACGGGAAGAGAGAAAGGAACGAGTTTTGATTACTACTTTGACGAAGAAAATGGCGGAGGCCCTTACTGATTATTTGCGTGAAATGGGAGTTAAGGTACGTTATCTTCATTCTGAGGTCAAGACTTTGGAAAGGATGCAGATTATTAGAGACTTACGTCTAGGCGTTTTTGATGTTTTGGTGGGGATCAATCTTTTGCGTGAGGGCTTAGACTTACCCGAGGTTTCCTTGGTGGCGATTTTAGATGCGGACAAAGAGGGCTTTTTGCGTTCCGAGCGTTCTTTGATTCAGACTATTGGGCGGGCAGCCCGTAATGTGCGGGGTCAGGTTATAATGTACGCTGATGTTATTACCGATTCAATGCGGCGAGCCCTCGAGGAAACCGAAAGACGACGGAGGATTCAGCAGACCTTTAATGAAAAACGGGGGATTGTGCCACAGACAGTACAAAAAGGAGTTAGGGATGTACTGGAGGCAACTTTAGTGGCTGAGGAACAAGAGGAATATCAAGTTGATTTTACGACCATGTCGCGGGAAGAAAGGCAGCAGTTGGTTGTGCGTTTAGAAAAGGAAATGAAGGGGGCAGCGAAGAAGTTAGCCTTTGAGCGGGCGGCGGAATTGCGGGACTTGTTGCTAGAGTTAAAGGGCAATTAAAATGACTAAAAAGCAGGGCGAGCTTTCTGTGAGGGGAGTTGTCAGGCAATTGCCGGGATTTCTATGATTTTGACTTTTATGCTATAATAAGATAAATGACCGTGAGGGTCTAAAAAAAGATTGAGGTGGGAAAGGTATGGGGGTTTATTTTAAAGTGAATGAAATAAAACAAAATTTAAATATGGCTTATCAGTTGATGAAGCAACAAGATGACCTAGTAAAAGAATTGTATCAAATAGTAGAAGCACATAAACCTTATCAGCGGGAGGACAGGAAAGATATTCAAGAGAAATTTAGCGATTTAAAACAGTTGCTAGTATATGACAGCCTAGAGAGAAGTAAGAGATTAACACCATTGGGAGCGCAAAAAAGGGATCAATTATTGGAAAAATACGGTGCGCAAAATACACCTGAAGTGATTGCCGGTATTACGGATGAAATAAATGAGCGCTATAATCAGCGCGATACAGAAAAGGCTAAGTGGGTAGATTTAAAAGTACAATTTTTAAAGTATAGTGCTAAAAATTATCAGGAATTAACCGGGTTAAAAGAACTGGAAAATGTGTCTAACCGTTTACGGGCCGATTATGTAGCGCAAAGAACAAACAAGGTTTATCAGGAGTTAGTGGATGAGGAAAATGAATTTTGGGCGATGGTAAAAAAAATAAAGTCTGAAAAGCATAATGCCGATAAGTCACCAGCCTTTTTTGCGGATAGCTATAATGTAGTGACAATTTTAATCAAGCAGAAAATGAATTTATATAAAAAGCAAGGGCGAACAGGTTTGCTGAGGACTTATAATCAACATGTGCGAGATTGTGGCGGTGACCCGGTGAGAATAGAAGAGGGAATTCAGACAGCTGATAAGTATTGGCGGGGAAGAGAACAGAAGACTTTAGGGAGTTGGACTCAATCTGCCCAAGCTCTTCGTCAAGAACGTGAGGGAGGGAAAGAAGTTATTAAGCGTACTAGAGAGAGAGGGCTATAGCAAAGGGGGTTGGGGCTTGCGTTTAAAAGATGGTTATCATTTTATGAAAGAAGAAGGGGTTTTCTTTAACCGACTCTATCAAATGGTTAAATCTAAGGAACAGGCCCCCCGGGTACGTAAAGCAGAAAAAGATAAATTAAAAAAGGCCTATTATTTAATGAACCTAGAGACTCTGAATAAAATAGACGGTGTTTCCTGGTTAAAAAAAATATGCTCTTATGTAAACCGTCATATAATAAGAAATCCAGTTTTTAAGAGAGAGCCAACACGTCCTTTACGAAAAACCCATGCTCAATTGTTAAGAGAATTTCAGGCTCAAAATGCCCAAGAGGTAATCTTAAATGTCGTTGAGCACACTAATGTTAAATATAATTCTTATGTGACAAACGAAGAAAAATGGGTCGCAATAAAAGTGGAATTATTGAGATATAGTATTAAAAATCATGGAGAGTTAAAGGAATTAAAAAATATGGAGAGAAATGCTAGGAGTTTTCATATGGAGAAACTGGCAGAAAAAATAAAGGAAGCTTCTGAAAAGTTGGTGAACGAGGAAAAAGAATTGTATAGAATGGTGCAAAACTTAGGACCTGAAAATTATAAAGCAGATGGACAAGCAACTAAGTTCAGGGAAAGTTGTAATAAAACATTGCAATTAATTTGGGGAAGAATGGAGTTATATGGGGAAAATGGGAGAACCTCTTTTTTAAAGGCTTATAATAAGCATGGGGACAGAGGGAAGCAAAGCGGGTTAAAAAATTTGCTGTTATCTTCTCAAGCCCTTCGTCAAGAACAAGTGGGAGAGAAAGCTAAAGAAGTTATACGGTCTGATGTCAGAGAGGGCAGGTAATTGTTGAGATGGCTTAAAGCTCCGTAAGGGGCTTTTTTAATTTTCACGTTTAAGAGTATGGTATAATATTTAATCATGGTTAAAATATGCTTGATAGAAAAAAGGTAGGCAAAAAAATGGGAAAAGATAAAATTATTATTCAAGGTGCTCGTGAACATAATTTAAAAAATATTGATGTAGAGATTCCGCGGGACAAGCTCGTTGTGATTACGGGATTGAGCGGTTCTGGTAAATCTTCTTTAGCTTTTGATACGATTTATGCCGAAGGACAGCGGCGTTATGTGGAGTCTTTGTCCGCTTATGCCCGTCAATTTTTAGGACAGATGGATAAGCCGGATGTCGATTATATTGAAGGATTGTCACCGGCAATTTCCATTGACCAGAAGGGGGCGAGCAAAAATCCGCGTTCTACAGTAGGAACGGTAACGGAGATTTATGATTATTTACGTTTGCTTTTTGCCCGGATTGGTAAGGTGCATTGTTATCAATGTGGACAGCCGATTAGTCAACAGACGGTACCGCAAATTGTGGATCAGCTGATGACTTACCCTGAGGGTACACGTTTACAGATTCTTGCCCCTTTAGTCAGAGGTCGCAAAGGTGAATATCAAAAAATGTTTGAGCAGATTCGTCAGGAAGGTTATGTGCGGGTTCGAGTTGATGGGGAAGTGCGGGAAGCAAGTGAAGATTTTCAGTTAGATAAAAATAAGAAACATACGATTGAGGTGGTTGTGGATCGGATTATTATACGTCCTCATATAGCCCCCAGGTTGGCAGACTCCTTGGAAACGGCTCTTAATTTGACCGGTGGTATTGTTAGTGTGGATATTCTTGGGCAGGAAGAAATTTTATTTAGTCAGCATTTTGCTTGCATCGATTGTGGGATTAGCTTTGAGGAGATTACACCACGCCTCTTTTCTTTTAATAATCCTTATGGGGCTTGTCCAGATTGTAGTGGGCTTGGTATTAAGATGCAGATCGATCCGGAGTTGGTAGTGCCGGATTCAAGTAAGTCTTTAGCCGAAGGTGCTCTTGTACCTTGGCATAGGCGGAATGCAGCTTGGTATAGAGGAATCTTGCATTCTGTAGCTGAGCAATTTAAAATTTCAGAAGAGATACCTTTTAAGAAGTTGAGTCGAGAGAAACAAAAAATTTTGCTATATGGCTCGGGAGAGCAGAAAGTTCGGTGTAGTTATTATAATAACAAGGGAGAATTACGAGTTTTTGATACTGTTTATGAAGGGGTTATTCCTAACTTAGAACGGCGTTATCGTGAGACAAAGTCAGGTTATGTGCGTCGGGAGATTGAGTCTTATATGAGTAAAGTTTTTTGTCCTCGTTGTCAAGGTGCGAGGCTTAAAGAGGAAAGTTTAGCGGTAACAGTGCAAGGAAAAAATATTGGGGAGGTTACTTCTCTTTCGGTAGGTGAGGCTTTACAGTTTTTTGAGGGGTTGCAGTTAACAGAAAGGGAAGAAATTATTGCCCGTCAGGTTTTGAAGGAAATTCGCAATCGGCTAGGGTTTTTAGTTAATGTGGGGTTAGATTATATGACTCTTAATCGTACAGCCAGAACCTTGTCCGGTGGGGAGGCACAGCGAATTAGGTTGGCGACCCAAATCGGTTCTAGTTTAGTAGGAGTTTTATATATTTTAGATGAGCCTTCGATTGGGCTGCATCAGCGTGATAATCGCAGGTTAATTAGCACCTTGCAATCTTTAAGAGAATTGGGGAATACCGTGATTGTGGTTGAACATGATGAGGAGACGATGTATGCGGCGGATCAGATTATTGATATTGGACCGGGAGCAGGTGTGCACGGAGGGGAAATTGTGGCTCAAGGTACGGTAGAAGAGATTAAGCAAGTCAAAGGTTCGGTGACTGGAGATTATTTGAGTGGGCGTAAAGCGATTCCTTTGCCACCCGTAAGACGAAAGCCAAATAGTAAGTGGTTGGTCGTGAAAGGAGCACGGGAGCATAATTTAAAAAATATTGAGGTGGCTATACCTTTAAATATATTTACCTGTGTGACCGGTGTTTCCGGATCGGGAAAAAGTACTTTAGTCAATGAAATTATTTATAAGACGATGGCTCATAAATTAAATGGTGCTCGTGCCAAAGCCGGAGAACATGATTTAATTACGGGGCTAGAATATTTAGAGAAAGTAGTGAATATTGACCAGTCACCGATTGGGCGAACTCCGCGTTCTAATCCGGCTACTTATACAGGTGCTTTTGATAGCATTCGCGAAATTTTTGCCCAAACTACGGAAGCGCGGATGAGGGGCTATAAGCCGGGGCGGTTCAGTTTTAATGTGCGGGGTGGACGTTGTGAGGCGTGTAGTGGTGATGGGATTATTAAGATTGAGATGCATTTTTTGCCCGATGTGTATGTGCCTTGTGAAGTTTGTAAAGGGAAGCGTTACCAGCGGGAAACATTGGAAGTGAAATATAAAGGGAAGTCGATTGCCCAAGTTTTAGAGATGACGGTAGATGAGGCGGCAGAATTTTTCCAGCATCATACCAGGATTTATCGACGTTTAAAAATAATGCAGGATGTAGGGTTAGGTTATCTTCGTTTGGGTCAGCCGGCGACCACTTTATCCGGTGGGGAAGCTCAACGGGTTAAACTGGCGACAGAGTTGAGCCGTCGTTCTAATGGAAAAACTTTTTATATTTTAGATGAGCCGACGACAGGGCTACATTTAGCGGATATTCATAAGCTTTTAGAGGTCTTGGAGCGTTTAGTGGACAGTGGTAATACTGTTTTGGTGATTGAACATAATCTTGACGTAATTAAGATGGCCGATTATTGTATTGACTTAGGTCCTGAGGGTGGTGTAAAAGGTGGAAGAGTAGTAGCGACAGGCACACCTGAGGAAATTTGCCAAAACTCCGCCAGTTATACGGGGCAATATCTCAAAAAGATTATTCAGAATCATAGCTGAGGGGTGATGAGGAGGTGCAGAAGATGCTGGCAGAAAAATTGAAAATATTACCGACTGAGCCCGGCGTATATCTTTTTAAGAATAACAGGGGTGGGGTTATTTATATCGGTAAGGCGATTAATCTACGTAATCGAGTTAAGTCTTATTTTTCTTCTGGTCATGCTGCTTCTCCTAAGACCCAAGCTTTAGTTAAGAATATTGCTGATGTGGAGTATTTGTTAACTGATTCTGAAGTAGAAGCACTGATTTTAGAGAGTAATTTAATTAAAAAACATCAGCCGAAATATAATATTCGGCTTACTGATGATAAAAGCTACCCTTATTTACGGGTGACCTTACAGGAGGAATATCCTCGTTTAGAGATTACCCGTACTTTGCAAAAAGATGGTTCGCGTTATTTTGGTCCTTATACTAATGTGGGCGCGGTACAGGAAACTTTGAAATTATTGAAACGCGTTTTTCCGCTTCGTTCTTGTCGGCAAAAACAGGTTAAAAAACGGAAAAGACCTTGTCTTAATGCTCATATTCAACGGTGTATTGCACCTTGTCAAGGTTTGGTAAGTCCAGAGGAATACCGTCATCTAATTGAGGAAGTAATTCTTTTTTTGGAAGGCAAAGAGGAAAAACTAGTTCAGAAATTAAAAAAGCAGATGCAAGAAGCGGCAGCAAGGTTGGACTTTGAACAAGCGGCTGAACTACGGGATCAGTTGTTAGCTGTAGAAAAAGTAAGGGAAAAGCAAAAGATTGTTTCCAGTAGTTTTGACGACTTTGATCTCTTGAATTATGTGCAAGGCAGAGAGCTTTCTTGTGTCCAGATTTTTTTTGTGCGGGGGGGAAAGTTAATGGGGGGAGACCATTTTTTACTGGAAGGCGGTCCGGAAAAGGAAGGGGCGGAAATCTTGACGGCTTTTCTGAAGCAGTATTATTATCAATCCAGGTTTATTCCCGGACAGATTCTTTTGCCGGAAGAAGTTGAGGAGAAAGAGGTTTTGCAAAGTTGGTTACAGGAGAAAAAAGGGGGCAAAGTTGTTTTCCAAGTCCCGCAAAGAGGACAGAAGAAAAAGTTATTGGAATTAGCGGCGAAAAATGCTCGGGAAAGTTTACAGCAGGAAACAAAATTAAGGAAAGAGCGTCAGCAAAGAGAAAAGATAGCTTTAGCAGAAATTACGCAGGTCTTTAATTTAACAGAGAGTCCTTGGCGCATCGAATGTTATGATATTTCTAATTTTCAGGGACAAGAAGCAGTAGCGGCTATGGTTGTTTTTGAAGAGGGCAAGCCTAAGCAGAGTCAATATCGACGTTTTAAGATAAAAACGGTGGAAGGACCTGATGACTTTGCTAGTATGGTTGAAGTTATTAGGCGCCGCTTGCAAAGAGCTCTTAGGGGGGATGAGCGGTTTTCTGCTTTGCCGGATCTAGTGCTTATTGATGGTGGTAAAGGACAGCTTTCGGCAGCCCTGTCTGTAATGAAAGAGTTAGGTATAAAGCAGATTCCAGTAGTTGCTTTAGCGGAGGAAGAGGAAATGCTTTTTTATGGGGAAGGGGCCGTTCCTGTAGTTTTACCCCGTGATTCGCAAGGGTTATATTTACTACAACGTATTCGAAACGAAGCCCATCGTTTTGCTGTAACTTATCATCGTTTATTAAGAGGAAGGCGTAATCTCGCTTCTGTTTTAGATGATATCCCCGGTTTAGGTCCACAAAGAAAAGCAGTTTTACTGCAACAGTTTCAATTTTCTTTAACCAAGATACGTCAGGCTTCTTTGGCAGAACTACAACAAGTCAAAGGCTTAGGGTCAAAGACTGCTTGGCAGGTGTGGAATTTTTTTCATACCGGTGAAGAGGTATAAAATATTTTTTAAAAGGGGTAAGCATTGTTATTCAGCTCTGAACGAAAAGTATTTACAAAAAATGTTATTAATTTTAAAAATTAAGCAGGAAATTTTGGGGGAAAGTCGAATTTAATATATTAGAAAGATAAATTTCAGTATAAGGGAGGCGAAAAAGATGGCTGTTGACCAAAAAGAAGACATTTTGCAGGAATTGGAAGAACTAAGGAAAAAATTATACGTATCTGCAGATAGTCATTTATTAACCTCTCAAGAGATTTATCAGGCAAGCACTAATTTAGATAAGGTTATTGTTAAATATTTAAAAGGGAAATATAATGATAAGTATGCTTAAATGATCGTAAAATGACAAAGGAATACCCTGTTTACCATTTCCTAATAGTGAAAAGGACAAGGTCTCTATCGCCTTGTTCTTTTTGTCTAAGGGAAGCTAACAGGATTTTAACTTGAGCCTTTTTCTCTGAGATAATTGGTATAATAAAAGCAAAACAAGAAGTGAGGGGGACATGCGGCGTGGAGTTTTATGGTGATTATCACCTTCATTCTACTTATAGTGATGGGCATAGCTCGGTAGAAGAAATGGTTAAGGCGGCTTCTGGAATTGGTTTAGAGGAAATATGTTTAGCTGACCATGGACCTCGTAATTTTGCTGTGGGTGTTGAATCTGCTCAGACATTATTACAAATAAAAGAGGAAATTAAAGCATTGCGTGAAAAATATACAGGCTTACAGATATATGCTGGTGTTGAGGCTAATATTATTAGTTTAGATGGTCAATTAGATGTGGAGCGGGAAATTATAGAAAAACTGGATTTATTAATCGCCGGTTTACATTCTTATGTGTGGCCGGAGGGGTTTGGGGATGTACCTTGGATTTTAGGTAATCAGGTGGCTAAGGTATTTCCTTTGCAGAAGAAGTGGCTCCAAAACGCCAATACAAAGGCTTTAGTAGAAGCAATTTATCGTTATGAACCAGAGATAATCAGTCATCCCGGTTTGAAAATGGAAATAAATATAGCCGAGGTAGCCAAGGCTTGTTTAGCGAAAGAGACGTTATGGGAGATTAATGCCGGACATAAACATCCCGGTTATAAGGAAGTTAGGGAAATTGCCCGCCGGGGTGTTGAATTTGTAGTCAATAGTGATGCTCATTTTCCGGAAAGTGTGGGTGCTTTAGAATATGGTGCTTGGGTTTTAGAAAAAGCCGGTGTACCTGCACCACAAATTAGAAATATTAAAGAAAAAGAACATGGACATGAAAATATAATTAAAATAAGATAAAATTAGAGTAAGAAGAGGGGGGGGGGTTAAGAGGTGTCGGAAGAGGTTTTCCCTGCTCCGGACAACC
>DUTO01000254.1 GCA_012842035.1 Clostridia bacterium
TCTAAAATTTATTTACTCTTTGTTTACGCTATTTATTTACATGACTTAGGGAAAATTAATCCTCGTTATCAATATGATGTGCTAGGGAACAATGAATTTCGTAGTAAGCGGAGTCAGGCAAATAACGCCAATCATGCTTTGGCATCAGCTTATTTATATATCGATCATATGTACAAGGTTTTAGGGCAAGAGCTTACCCCTGTCTTGAAAAAATGCCTAGCTGCTTTTGCTTACTGTATTAGTAAGCATCATGGGAAATTGGATAACGGACGTGAATTCTCTAGTCTAGAAGAGTGGGATGAGAAATACTACAAAAGTGAATTGGATAGCCGTATTTTTGAGGAGGTTCAATATTATATTCAGGATATGAAAAGTATTGACCAGCCTATAGCTTTTTATATCCTGTGTCGTTTGTTATATACGTTAATAACAGGTTGTGATTATTGTGCTACTCAGAAATTTATGACAGGTTCTGCAACAAAGATAGCTGTTATAAATGATGGTGGACGGGAATTGGCTCAGGGTTATGAAAACAGCAAAATTTTGCAGAACATTAGGCAATATCAGCAAGAGCCGGCGACCTTTCATGGGGAACCGATTAATGCTTTGCGTAATCAGCTGTTTTTAGAAGCAGAACATAATCTCTTGGCTAATCCCGATGTACATATTTATTACCTGGAGGCGCCTACCGGAGCCGGGAAAACTAATATGGCTATTAATCTAACTTTACGTATTTTACAGATGGATAGCTCTATCAATAATATTTTTTACGTATTTCCTTTTAATACCTTGGTGGAGCAAACCAAAAATGTGTTGTCTCCATTTTTCGGAGAAAACATGGCGGTTATTAATTCCATTACTCCGGTTGTTATGGGTGGGGATGATCAAAAAGAGGATTATGATGCAGCTTGGTTGGATCATATCTTTAACAATTATCCTATTGTGCTGACTTCACATATAAATTTTTTCAATGCTTTGTTCGGTTGTGGGCGTGCCCAGTGTTTCCCTTTACTGAAGTTATGCAATAGTGTGGTAATAGTTGATGAAATTCAAAGTTATAAAAATGACATTTGGCGGGAGATTATCAGTTTTCTTCAAAACTACGCCAAGTTACTTAATATTAAGGTCATCATCATGTCGGCCACTTTACCCCAATTAGATAAATTGCTCAAAACGGTGGATGCTCAATTTACCACACTTATTGAGAACCCCTCAAAATATTATCAACATCCCCTTTTCCGTGATAGAGTACGGTTGGATTTTTCTTTATTAGAAGAGGAAAAGATCACCTTAGAGCAGCTTAAGGAAGAGGTAGGGCGTTTTCGGAATAAACGAGTGTTGGTGGAGTTTATTACGAAAAAGACGGCTAGAGAGTTTTATCAGCTTTGTAAAGAAGAATATAATGTTGTTTTACTTACTGGTGATGATAATGCTGTCAGACGAGAGGAAATTATTCAACGGATACAAAGTGGAGAACGCTTGATTCTTATTGCTACTCAAGTGATTGAAGCAGGCCTTGATATTGACATGGAAATAGGTTTTAA
>DUTO01000066.1 GCA_012842035.1 Clostridia bacterium
AATTTCCTGGATTACATGAGGATGATGTCCTAACACCAAATCTGCCCCATGGTCAAGAGCATAACGACCTAATAATTTTTGCTCCGCGATTACATCACCATATTCTTCACCCCAGTGGAAACTGACAATATTCAAATCTGTAAATTCTTTAGTTTCAGACAAATCATTTTTAATTTGTTGTTTTAAAACAGAAATATCACTGCCTTTTTCTAAAGGACCATAAGTATTGTATCCTAATAACCCAATTTTTTTCCCTTTTATAGTAATGGCCGCTTTATCTTCATCACCAAAATAATTAATGCCTGCTTTCCTTAAACTTGCTTTAGTATCCCCAATACCCTTTTCTAAGTAATCAAAGGAATGATTATTAGCTAAATTAATGGCTTCAATACTACCTTCTTTTAAGATATTAGCAAACCGGGGAGGGCCCTTAAAAAAGAAGGGCCTCTCCTGATGGGATTTATCCGGTTTTTGCTTATAATCGGTCAGGGCATTTTCTAGATTAGCAATTGTTAAATCATCATTTGCCAAAATATTTTTTACACCACTAAAGAAGTACCCATATCGTTCATTCTGCTTGGCAAATTCATCAAAAAAAGATCCTTGATACTTAAACCTTATATCTGACCCAATTACACAATCACCAATCGCACTTATTACTAGAGTAATGGGTTTTTCAACCAATAATTCTTCAGGATTATGAATTACCCCATACTCATCCACATCATCAAAATGCCACCATTCAGCCTTATACCCTTTAAAACCATACTTTTCCATAGTTTGCTCTAATAATAAGACATTAGCTACTGGCTTAGCTTCCACATCACGATAATCTCGATCTGCCCTACTACCAAATTCATCAAATTCTGTAGGCATTGCCATCTCCGTGCCCTCACTGTTGACTAGGGTTACATCAACAGCTGCTCCCCTGGAATGGTTTGAATATTTTTTATAGGGATCGGCAACAAAGCTTGGGTTGGGACATACTTCCCATAATTTAAATTGGGCTTCAATTGGTCTGAAAGCATCCCAAATTTTTAGACTGTATCCTTTTTTTAATAGCTCTTCTTGCACTTGCTTTAACTTTTTCGCCGTTCCTAATCTTAGATAAGCATCATCAGTAGAGTATATTTTTTGTTTAGTAAAATTATTTTCCGTGGCATACCTAAGGTCAATAAAAACATTAGGAATATATTCCCGAAGGTCTACTAAACTGTTATCTTCCGCAGAAGCAAAACAGGGCACTGTAATCAAGAGGAATAAAATTATTAAGAAAAAACTTAGGGCCATATTCTTAAATAATTTGCGCAAGTAAATTTACCTCCCCTTTATAAAGCTATAGGCATCATACAATATATTGCCAAAACAAGCAATTAACCCCTTTTGCTATGCCTCTACCCGCTCGACAACACGGACAATAATCTTGCCGTCCTCAGCATCGACCACTACTTTATCTCCTTGGCTAAACGTTTGTTTCAACAATTCCTCTGACAAACGATCTTCCACAGTTCGCTGAATAGCTCGTTTTAATGGTCTGGCGCCAAAAGTAGGATTATAGCCTTCTTGAATAATTATTTCTTTCACCCGCTCTGTTACTTCAACTTCAATTTCTTGTTCAGTTAACCGTTCAATAACATCATCAACCAGCAAAGTTACAATCTCTTTAAGCTGTTCCTTATTTAAAGGATGAAAAACAATAATTTCATCAAGACGATTCAAAAATTCAGGTCGAAAAGCCTTTTTTATCGCAGTCATAATTTTTTCTTTCATCCGTTCATACTTATCTTGGGCATCTCCCGGTGTCACAAAACCTACCGTTGCTTCTTTACCAATCTGACTAGCCCCTAAATTAGAAGTCATAATGATCACCGTATTACGGAAATTAACAGTACGCCCTTGCGCATCAGTAAGGCGTCCATCTTCCATTACTTGCAGTAAAGTATTAAAGACATCAGCATGAGCTTTTTCAATTTCATCCAATAAAATAACTGAATAAGGCTTCCGTCTCACGGCCTCGGTCAACTGTCCGCCTTCATCATAACCTACATAACCGGGCGGGGCACCAATTAACCGCGCTACAGTATGTTTCTCCATATATTCCGACATATCTAATCTGACCATAGCTTCTTCATCGCCAAAAAGAATTTCGGCCAATGCTTTAGCCAACTCAGTTTTGCCTACTCCTGTCGGTCCGGCGAAAATGAAGGAACCAATGGGGCGTTTGGAGTCTTTAAGACCGGCACTGGCTCTTCTAATGGCTCTAGAAATAGCTTTTACCGCTTCATCCTGACCAATAACCCGCTGATGCAATAATTCCTCCATCTGTAAAAGGCGTTCTGTTTCTTCTTGCGCCAGTTGTTGTACTGGAATTCCGGTCCAACTGGAAACTATTTGAGCTATTTCCTCTTCAGTAACATTTTGGGTTTTTTGACTTTTTTCCTGTTCCCATTTAGCCTTAACCGTTTCCAATTCTTGACGTAACTTCTGTTCCTGGTCTCTAAGTTCAGCTGCTTTTTCATATTCTTGACTAATAATTGCCGCTTCTTTCTCTTTATTTAAACTTTCCATTTCCTGCTCCAATTCATGCATATCAGGTGGAGTGGTAAAGCCTTGTAGTCTTACCTTAGAAGCCGCCTCATCAATCAAGTCAATTGCTTTATCAGGCAGAAATCTATCCGTAATATATCTTACTGAATAATCTACGGCCGCTTGCAAAGCTTTATCCGTAATCTTCACCCGGTGATGAGCTTCATAAAGGTCTCTTAACCCTTCTAAAATCTGTAATGCTACTTCTTCCGTCGGCTCTTCTACCATAATCGGTTGAAAACGACGTTCTAAAGCCGCATCTTTCTCTACATATTTTCGGTACTCATCAATTGTCGTCGCTCCAATCGCCTGTAATTCACCTCTAGCCAAAGCCGGTTTAAGAATATTAGCCGCATCAATTGCTCCTTCCGCAGCTCCCGCCCCAACAAGGGTATGCATTTCATCAATAAAGAGAATGACGTTGCCGTTTTCGCGAATCTCTTCAATTATTTTCTTCAACCGTTCCTCAAACTCACCGCGATACTTAGAACCGGCTACTAAAGCACCCATATCTAAAGATACAACCCGTTTCCCTTTAACTGTTTCCGGAACTTTTCCTTCCACAATATACTGGGCTAAGCCTTCTGCAATCGCAGTTTTACCTACACCAGGGTCCCCAATCAAGACAGGATTGTTTTTTGTTCTCCGACTCAATACTTGAATAACACGTTCAATTTCTTTAGTCCGACCAATCACCGGGTCAATTTTACCTTCTTGCACTAATTTCGTAAGATCCCGACCATATTCATTTAAGGTAGGAGTTTGCTTACCTTTACCTCCCCCGGCTTGACCAGACATCGTTTTCTGAAGAGGTATTGCTCCACCTCCTAAAAGTGAAAAAACTTGTTTACGAATCGTCTCAGCCGTTACACCTAAATCAAGTAAAACCTGAGCCGCTACTCCTTCTCCTTCTCTGACCAGTCCCAAAAGGAGATGCTCTGTACCCACATAATTAACTCCCCATCTCATTGCTTCATCATTAGCTAACTCAATTACTCTTTTCGCCCGCGGCGTAATACTCACTTTACCCGACAAAACATGTCCGGGTGATACTAAATCGGTAACCGTTCGGCGTACTGTATTCAAGTCTAAACCGAGATTAATTAAAGCTTTTGCTCCAACTCCCTCGTTTTCGCGTAATAAACCAAGCAGAATGTGTTCTGTACCAATTGCCGGATGCCCTAATGCTTTAGCTTCTTCTCCGGCTAAATAAAGAACATGTTGGGCACGTCGCGTAAATCTTGAAAACATTAGCTACTCCTCCTTTTACTAAATTTATCAGTAAAGAACTGTGCTCTAGCCACATCTCTTTCCTGAGCTTCCATAACTTTACCTACATACCTTTGAATAAAAGCCGGTTGGGCTAAAACCAACAACTCACACAAATTATTTTTCAGCAAATCCTTGTTTAAAAACCCTAAATCTGCCCCCAGTCTTACATCAGATAAATAATTCAAAGCTTCTTGTGAATTTAAAATTGCCGCATTTTGTAAAACACCAAAAGCTCGCCCTGCACGGTCTTTGATCTGTAGGGGACATTCTTTTAGTAACCACTTTCTGGCCTTTTCTTCCTTCTCCACAATTTGTAAGGTCAAGGTAGTTAAGTTTTCAATAATTTCCCCCTCTGTTTGACCTAACGTAATCTGATTAGAAATCTGATACAAATTACCAGTAGCCTCTGTTCCTTCACCATAAAGACCACGCACTGTAAAACCTAATTGTCCTAAAGACCGAAAAACATTCCCCGCTTGTTGGGTAATCACTAAAGCTGGCACATGAACCATCACACTAGCTCTTAACCCTGTTCCCACATTAGTAGGACAAGCGGTTAAATATCCTTTTCTACTATGAAAAGCATATTCCAGAACACTTTCTAAATCATCATCTACCCGGTTCGCTAATTCCCAAGCCTCCTTTAACTGCAAACCGGGATAAAAAACTTGGAGCCGCAAATGGTCTTCTTCATTAATCATAATACTAATTGTTTCATCCTCATTAATTAATAAACCTCTATTTACACCATCCTGCCTATGTTCAGGACTAATTAAATGCTTTTCCAATAAGATTTGTTTTTCTAAAGCAGGTATTTCATGTAAACGGTAAAAATAAAGTTTTTTTCCACCTTTATAATCTAAAGCTTGAGCTGCATTTCTTATCTTCTCCAAAACAGTAAAACCGGTTGTTTCATTTTGAAAAGCAGGCATTGGTAATTCTTTTAAATTCCTGGCTAAACGAATTCGCGAACTTAAAACAATATGATGATGAGGTCCTTCTGCTTTTGTCCAATTACTTTCCGGTCGCGTAACAATTTTTTCAATCATCTCTCATTTACACCTGCCCTTCTGCATTTTTTCTCTCTAATTCTTTAATTTGATCCCGCAATACTGCCGCTTTTTCATATTCTTCTTTTTCTACCGCTTGACGTAATTTGTGTTTTAAATTACTCAACTCTCGATCAATTCGTAATGAAGTCCCCAACCGTTGCGGGATTTTGCCTCGATGGATAGTAGCGCCATGCATTTTTCTTAAAGCGGGCTCTAAATAAGAAGAGAAATGTCCGTAACATTCACTACAACCCATCCTCCCTAATTCTGCAATTTGACGATAAGAAACCTGGCAATTAGGGCAAGTATCTTCCTGAACCTCTTTCTTGGAAATTAACGGTTCATTAAAAAACACTCCTAAAAGGTCATTAAGGCTATATAACGGAATTTTAGGAAATTTAACACTAACCTGTTCTTCTTTAGCACATTGTTCACATAAATGTTTTTCTGTTTTTTGACCATTGATATATTGTGTAATGTGAACATTGGCTGGTTTTTTTTGACATCTTTCACATTGCATTTTCCAATCCTCCTTTATTGATAGTCTTTCCGACACAATGCTGTTAAAACAGCTTGCATAATTTTAGCTCTCACAAAGTCTCTCTCCGGCAAATCAATTGCCAATGTTTCTCTACTAATTATCACTTTTAAAATATTATATTCACGTCTTGTAATTAGTTTTTCCTCATAAAAGCGCTTTAAAACTCCTTCTGCTTCTCTTTGTGCTAAACCGGGCTCCATCTCTTCATAAACATTTTTTAGAACATAATGGGGAAAAACGTCCCAAGAAATTTTAGCAATCCTTACATAACCGCCTCCTCCCCTTCTGCTTTCCACAAGATAACCTTGTGTAGGGGTAAAACGAGTACTTAACACATAATTAATTTGTGAAGGAACACAATTAAAAAATTCGGCTAATTCATTTCGCTGAATCTCAATGGCCTCTTGATGTATTAAAAGACTTTTAAGATATTCCTCAATCTTTCTGGCTAAACTCATTTTTTCACCTGACCTTTTCTGACCTTCTGTTTATATTATACCAATTTTTACAGTAAGATATGCAAGTAGCCTTTACCTGTAAAAATAACGTCTATTTTAAAATAACTGTCTTTTCTTTACATTTCCTAACCTTCCCTTACCTTTACACCATTATTCTTAAAAATATATTAAAAAACCTGGCAGATTACCAGGAAATATTCATGGCTCCTCGAGTAGGATTCGAACCTACAACCCTGCGGTTAACAGCCGCATGCTCTACCGTTGAGCTATCGAGCTGTTAACCGGAGGGTTGTAGGTTCGAATCCTACTCGAGGAGCCATTAAAAAATAATAGAGCGGTAACCGTGTTACCGCTTTTTACTTCCTAAACTGCTTA
>DUTO01000067.1 GCA_012842035.1 Clostridia bacterium
AAATTAGGAGAAGCCATATCTATTTTAGCCCGCAAAGTCCGCGACCCATCAGGAAATTCTCCGGCTCTCATTCTTCTAAATAAATCTAAACTTTCCTCTATGGAACGATTACGATAAGGGCTTTCTTTCCCTGGCTCCGTTAAAGTACCACGATATGCTCTAATCTCCTCGGCACTTAAATCACAAACATAAGCCTTACCCGCTTTTATTAATTCTTCCGCACACTCATACATTTTTTCAAAATAATCCGAGGCATAAAATTTACGATCTTCCCAGTCAAAACCTAACCATTTAACATCTTCCTCAATCGATTCTACATACTCCTGCTCTTCTTTACTGGGATTAGTATCATCATAACGTAGATTACAAAGCCCTCCATACTCAGCCGCTAAACCAAAATTAAGACAAATCGATTTAGCATGTCCGATATGTAAATAACCATTAGGCTCGGGAGGAAATCTTGTATAAATACGTTCCACCTTACCCTGTTCTAAATCTTCATCAATAATATTTTGAATAAAATTTCTCGGTTTAAACTCACTCATCTCTATCTCAACACCTCTTCAACAATGGATTTTATAGTTAGTATATCAGTTTACGAGAAAAAATGCATTAAGCCTTATTTTTAGTCCCAAAGAAACAGAGAAGTGAGCTTCCTGTCTTATAAAGCAGGAGCTCACTTCTCCGTCTACCCAACAAATATATGTGCTCAACCCAAAGTTGAACCAAATATTTGCCATTATATTTTATACTTATTGAAACAAAAATATGCATAAATGAGAAGGCAACCTCCATGGTTGCCTTCTCAAAAAACGCTATTCACATAGCCAAGTGCTTAACCTTTGTTAAGCCAAATAATTTACCTTTAATTAAATTATAGACTGTATAAATTTATACGTCAAGGATTTTTTTCAATCTTTCCATAATCCTGTGCATTGCTGTCTCTTCAAGTTCAGCAACCTTATGTATTAGACGAGCCTTATCAAGAAATTGTATTTGTTCTGTCTTAGCTTTAGAAGGTAGTTTGTCTAACCTTCCCATTTTAATATCTTTTTTTTCTATTTTTTCATGACCATCATATAATCTCCCGCTACTTGAAATAGGAATTACAACGATAGTATTTGAAAAAATGTTAGCTTTATTGTTTTGTACTATAACAACAAGATGTTTGTCATTAATTTCTTTACCAATATTCTGCCCCAATTGAGCTAAATAAATATCTCCTCTTCTAGGTCTTATAGGATGATGCTTCTTTTCAAAAGCTAAACGTTGTTTATCTTGTTCTTTAGCAATCGAGTTAATATCCAACTTTTCGCATAGCCAATCACAATATCTCTTAGCATCGGTATATCTATTTTTTGTTACACTCACTTTAAAATAAGTGATACTAGTATTTAAAAAACTAATCTCTTCATCTGATAAATCATTTATTCTCTCTTTTTCAATTTTATTCACAAATTACCCCCCAATCCACCAATTTATTATAACATTCAAACCCAAATCCAAACAACCATTTGGTAAAATATTATCTAACACAAAAACTCCCGGCAACAAAACAAGGAGTTAAGCGGGGACTGTTTTTAAACGTTCTAAAGAACAGCAAAAGACAAGGGAGTTTATATCATCCCTTGTCTTTTGCTTTCTTTTTATCTTTTACTCCAAATCAGGCATTTCATGAAAGTCCATAAATGTAAAGTAGAAGATTTCATTTTCACAATTCGTCTTAATCCCTTTTTCATCCCAGAAAGATTTGGACTTTATGGTTAGGTGTTCATCAATCTCTAACTTAAGCCCTATTCTATAGCGCCCTTCTGTAAGACGTTGCGCAAAGGTAATTTTACCTTCCTCTGTGAAAGAAACCCCGGATTTGTCTATTGCTTCATAAGTACCTGCATCTTCTTTAAACAAACCTGTTATTTCCCTTACTTTAATACTACTGGGTAAATCAAGTTCAATCATTAGTTTTTGTACTGTTTTCTTTAAAGCAAATTCCAATTTATTCTCATGTATACCAAAATTACAGGGATGTGCTGATTCTCCATATTTTTCTGATGCTTCTTCATATTTATTAGTCATTTTCAGGTCAACCAGGAAAAAAACCTTCTCATAGTTTCGTTTCACATCGTCTGCGGAAAGAGCATGACTATATAAAGTTACTTCATCAAGACTACCTTGGAAAGGATTTAAGCCTTGCCCTTTACTGACTCCTACATTCCCACCTAAAGCTGCTGCTGTTGTCGCTGAATTGTATTCCTTGCCTAATCCGCCGGATTTAACCAGTACTCCGTTAACATAGCAATTTACTGTACCGCTGCCTGGAGCTGAGTCACCATTGCTTAGGGTTACGACAAGATGGTTCCAGGTATTTCTGGTTAAGGCATTAGCTCCTGTGTTAAACCAGTTCCAGTTTCCGGTTCTCTCCTGATGCCAAGTACCAATGTTGATGCTGTTGTCGTCTTTCATTTCAATGACCATTGTTACAGCCGGATTCCCTTCCGAATAAATGTACCCGGATCCTTCCGGTTTAACCCAAGCTTCCAAGGTCCAATCAGAACGATTATTGAGATTTGCTCTAGGTATGCTGACATAGCTATTTACTCCATCAAATTTAAAGGCATTATCAATAACCCCTGTAGTTACAGTTGCTCCATAAACTACTCCATGATTATTATTACCGCTGGAATCAGTAGTTAAACCCTCTTTAATCGCGTCTAAAGGCCATTGTGCCAAGATATCCGTACTATGAAACAAGGTCAGTTCCTTTTTCCCTTTTTCTCCACACGTATCCCGGGCTTCAACTTTTAGTTTAAATTCAGGAGCATTGATCGGGACATAAGCAAACTTGTTTAAAGTAATGAGATATTCTGTACCACTTTGCGCCGTGAATTGCCCTTGCGTATTTTGTACACCATCGACAGCGAATTCGGTAACCTTTTCATAAAATCCGGAAACACCAAGATAAATCTCCGTAACAAGCTTAGCATCTGCCGGGTCAAGGTCTTCTACTTTAAGCGTAAATTCTAAGATGTTCTTCGCCTTATCAATTTCTTGCTCATCATTTAGACCGAAAATTTCAATGGTGGGAACTGTATTATCGTGAATTAGAGAGATTTCTCTTTTCCCTTCGTCAAGACTGGTATCTTTGACCACAGCTCTCAGGATAAATTTGTTGACCTCAACGGGTAAAACAGATTTATCAAGCACAATCTCATAAGATTTATTACTTTCTACATTTTTAAAGCTACCATCCTTAATCGCTGTACCACCTACAGTAAATTGATTAACCTTAATCGACTGACGCTTGTTCTCCGCAATTTCTACACCGCTAATATTGGTTGGAATTAGATAAAATTCTACCTGTAAATTCTTTTCATCGATTTCATCCGAGTCATTAGCCATAATCCTAAAGGAGAAACTATTATTATGTTTAGGTATTTTTTGGTCTGTAGTTAAACCTGTAATGCTAATAGTAGGAATAGTATTCTTGTACTCAACATTAACCCTTTGCTCACCTGTTGCATTAGCTTTATCCGTGACTTTTGCTTTTAATGTAAAGTAATCAGGCTTACCCTCGATAGGAATGGTAATTTCGTAATTTTTACTATTGGAAGCCATTAGTTGCCCTTGAGTTACATTCATTATTTGATTATTGCTTAAATCTACCGCCGTGAAATTCGTTACCCCACTGTCATCAATAAAAAATTCCGTCTTTATGAAGTCTTTGTCTATCGGATCCGGGTCGATTACTTTAATGTTAAAAGTTAAAGTTTTTTCCGATTTATGAAGCCTCCAACCCTTAGATGGAGCAATCAGGTCAATTACCGGAGCCGTGTTTCCTGCAAAAACATGGTCATAGATCATTACCTCGTCAATAGCTCCTTGGTAATTGTTCCCCCCAATATAACCTTGTTCGAGAGGCATATCGAGAGCTGTATCAAAGATTTTCACTTTATCGATAACACCCTGGTAATTCTCTCCTCCGATATAGCCCTGTTCTAGAGGCATGTCCAGAGCCGTGTCATAGATCGTTACTTCATCAATAATGCCTTTGTAATCGTTCCCCCCGATGTAGCCCTGCTCCGCTTCCGCCAAAGCCAATGCCGGAAAGAGCAGATTTAAGCAGAGGCTTAATCCTAACAGAAAGGAAATTACTCTCCTTCTTTTTACCACCACAATTTAACACCCCCCTTTCCCTTTACTCAAGTTCTAAATTTATAGCTCTTTTATTTTACAATGCTTTTATTACTTGCTTTATTTCAACAACTAGGAATTTTGAACACTA
>DUTO01000068.1 GCA_012842035.1 Clostridia bacterium
TATGTATTACAAGCCTTACCGGAAGTCGTCAAAAAATTTCCGGACCTTGTCTATTTTGTTTTAGGAGCAACCCATCCCGGAGTTATCGAACGGTTTGGTGAAAAATACCGTCAATCTTTAGAAAAGATTGTCCTCGATAATAATTTACAAAAAAACGTAATTTTCTTCAATCAATACGTTTCTATGGAACGTTTACTAGAATTTGTTAAAGCTGCAGATATTTATATTAATCCTTATGTGAATAAGGAACAAATTTCTTCCGGTACCTTAGCTTATGCTGTGGCTAGCGGAAAAGCGATAATCTCTACTCCATATTGGTATGCAGAGGAATTATTAGCTAATGAGCGTGGCACATTAGTACCTTTTCGCAATAGTTCAGCAATTGCCGATGCTTTAATTAAGTTATTAAGTGATGAAACATTACGTGACAGAATGCGTAAGTCAGCTTATGAATTAGGTCGTCAAATGATTTGGGAGGAAATAGCAAAAGATTATGCACATACCTTTGAACAAGCCCTTCTTAATTATCGACATAATGATAACTGTTTTGTTAGTAAAAAAAGCAAAGATGAGAACTTCGCTCTCCCTGAAATAAATTTACAACATTTACGTACACTTACTGATGATACAGGCTTATTTCAACATGCTGTTTTTTCCATCCCCAATCGTACCTATGGTTATTGTACTGATGATAATGCTCGTGCTTTAATTATGGCTATTACCAATTGGAACCTTTTTAAAAACAATAAAATTATTCCACTCTTAGATACCTATTTAAGTTTCTTAAATTATGCTTTTAACGAAGAAAATCAGCAGATGCGTAATTTTATGTCTTATAATCGTGAATGGTTAGAGGAAACTGGTTCAGAGGACAGTCAAGGACGTGCCATTTGGGCTTTAGGTTATACTTGTGCTTTCGCTCCTGATGATGCTATTTTATGTTTAGCTGGTCGTCTTTTTAAAAGAACTATTAAAAATTCACTTTCTTTTACATCTCCTCGTGCTTGGGCCTTCACTATTATCGGTTCTTTATATTACCTTGAATATTATAGTGGTGATACTAAAATACAAGCAATCGTTGAAATATTGAGCGAAAAGTTATTAAATCAATTTCAAAAGAACAGTAGTAAAGACTGGTTTTGGTGCGAAAATATTATTACCTATGATAATGCACGGTTACCTCAAGCTTTAATTACAGCCGGTCATTATTTAAATGATAAAAAAATGACCTCTACCGGTTTAAAGGCTTTACAATGGTTAATTAATGTTCAAACTGATCCTAATGAAGGGCACCTTTCTATTGTTGGTAACAAAGGTTGGTATCCACGAGGTGGCAAAAAAGCGACTTTTGACCAACAACCATTAGAAGCGGCAGGACTTGTAGATGCTTGTTATCAGGCATTTCTTGTAAGCAAAAAATCATCTTGGCGAAATTATATGTATTGGGCATTTAATTGGTTTTTAGGTAAAAACGACCTTCGCTATGCTATTTATAATACCTGGGCGAATTCCATCATGACA
>DUTO01000069.1 GCA_012842035.1 Clostridia bacterium
TCTAAAACATCCCAAACCTCATCACGCATTCGCTCCACCATGCGTTTAGCACTTTTAATATTATGGGCATGACCATCTTCTACTAATTTTTTCATGACAAAAGGCTTAAACAGCTCCAAAGCCATTTCCCTAGGCAAACCACATTGATGTAATTTCAATTCCGGGCCCACCACAATTACGGAACGACCTGAATAGTCAACACGTTTACCTAATAAATTCTGACGAAAACGCCCTTGTTTCCCCTTAAGCATATCACTCAAAGACTTTAAAGGTCTGTTCCCCGGACCTGTAACGGCGCGTCCCCGCCGTCCATTATCAATTAAAGCATCAACCGCTTCCTGTAACATCCTTTTCTCATTACGGACAATAATATCCGGAGCTCCTAAATCTAATAATCTTTTTAAACGATTATTACGATTAATAACGCGCCGATATAAGTCATTAAGGTCAGAAGTGGCAAATCTACCACCATCTAATTGTACCATGGGACGCAATTCCGGTGGAATTACCGGAATTACATCAAGAATCATCCATTCAGGACGGTTTCCCGAGTTTTTAAAGGCTTCCACAACCTCTAAACGTCTCGTAGCCCTAATCCTACGTTGACCCGTAGTTTCACGAACTTCGGCTCTAAGGTCCGTAGCCATTTTTTCCAAATTCATTTCTTCTAAAAGAGCCCTAATTGTTTCGGCACCCATTCCGGCCTGGAACCTATTCCCGTATTTCTCTTTATTTTCCCGATATTCCAATTCGGTCAAAAGTTGTTTTTTCATTAAAGGCGTATCTCCGGGGTTAGTAACTATATAGGAAATAAAATAAAGCACTTTTTCTAATGAACGTGGCGAAACATCTAAGAGTAGACCCATCCGGCTGGGGATGCCCTTAAAATACCAAATATGCGAACAGGGTGCTGCCAGTTCAATATGCCCCAATCTTTCACGACGCACCTTAGATTTAGTGATTTCTACACCACAACGGTCACAAACAATACCTTTATAACGCACTCTTTTATACTTACCACAATAACATTCCCAGTCACGCGTAGGTCCGAAAATCTTTTCACAGAACAAACCCTCACGTTCAGGTTTTAAAGTACGATAGTTGATTGTTTCGGGCTTTTTAACTTCTCCACTAGACCAAGCGCGAATTTGTTCAGGTGAAGCCAAACCAATCCTCATTTGATCAAAATTATTAACATCCAACAGGAGACCCTCTCCCTTCTCTGTTATATTTCTTTAAAAAACGTGCCGTTTAACTTTTTCTTTATTCTTCTTCTTTTTGCTCTTCCTGTTTTTGCTCTTCAAAGGTATGAATATCTAAGCCTAATTCCTTAGCCGCAAGACTAATATCGTCATCATCATCTTTAATTTCTATTTCCTCAGCATCTTCAGAAAGAACCTTAACATCCAAAGCCAAGCTTTGTAATTCTTTAATCAAAACCTTAAACGATTCTGGAACACCGGGCTCGGGCACATTATCACCTTTGACAATAGCCTCATAAGTTTTTACCCGGCCCATGATATCATCAGACTTAACCGTTAACATCTCTTGTAAAGTATAAGCCGCCCCATAAGCCTCTAAAGCCCATACTTCCATTTCGCCAAACCGTTGCCCACCGAACTGGGCTTTACCCCCCAAAGGCTGTTGCGTAACTAAAGAATAAGGGCCAGTAGAACGAGCATGAATTTTATCATCTACTAAATGAGCTAATTTCAACATATACATATATCCGACCGTAATTTTATTATCGAAAGGCAATCCTGTCCGGCCATCATAAAGCGCTGTTTTGCCATCAGCAGGTAGATTAGCTTCTTCTAAAACTTCAACAATATCTTCCTCTGTAGCTCCATCAAATACCGGTGTAGCTAAATTTATGCCTAAAGTTTTAGCAGCCCAACCTAAATGTGTTTCCAACACCTGTCCGATATTCATCCGCGAGGGAACACCTAAGGGATTTAAAACTATTTCTACCGGAGTTCCATCGGGCAAAAAGGGCATATCTTCTTCGGGAAGAATCCGCGAGATAACACCTTTGTTACCATGTCGTCCCGCCATTTTATCTCCCTCGGAAATTTTTCTCTTCTGAGCAATATAAACACGCACAATTTGATTCACACCAGGAGCCAATTCATCCCCATTTTCTCTCGTAAATACCTTGACATCAACTATTTTCCCGCCCTCTCCATGAGGCACACGCAAAGAAGTATCTCTTACCTCCCGAGCTTTTTCACCAAAAATAGCGCGCAACAATCTTTCTTCAGCCGTTAATTCAGTTTCGCCTTTGGGTGTGACCTTGCCTACCAAAATATCTCCCGGTCTCACTTCGGCACCAATTCTAATAATCCCACGCTCATCCAAGTCCTTTAAAACATCAGCGCCTACATTAGGTATATCACAAGTAATTTCTTCTGGTCCTAATTTTGTATCACGAGCATCACATTCATATTCTTCAATATGAATAGAAGTGAAATAATCTTCCTTAACTAATTTACTACTGATTAAAATGGCATCCTCATAATTATAACCTTCCCACGTCATAAAGGCGATCAAAACATTGCGGCCTAAAGCAAGCTCACCCTGCTCCGTAGACGGGCCATCAGCAATAACCTGACCCTCTTCAACCCATTCACCTTTAGTAACAAGGGGCTTTTGATTAATACAGGTTCCTTGATTAGAACGTGCAAACTTAGTTAATTTATAGTGGTCTGTTTTACCCTCTTCAGTTTTAATGATTATTTCATTAGCTGTAACCCGTTCTACCATCCCAGAACGACGTGCCAAGAGCATTACTCCTGAATCTTTAGCTGTTTTATATTCTTCACCTGTACCCACAAGAGGGGACTCTGTTCTTAAAAGAGGTACTACCTGACGTTGCATGTTCGCTCCCATTAAAGCACGGTTAGCATCATCATGTTCTAAAAAGGGAATCAACGCCGTAGCGATAGAAACTACTTGTTTAGGAGAAACATCCATATAATCTACCTTAGAAGCCGGAACTTCTAAAATCTCATCAGCATAGCGCACATTAACCTTAGGTTCCACAAATCTTCCTTCCTCATCCAAAGGCGCATTAGCTTGAGCAACAACATAATTATCTTCCTCATCAGCAGACATATAAACAATTTCTTCCGTTACTCTACCTGTAGCTTTATCTACCTTCCGATAAGGCGTCTCAATAAACCCAAATTCATTAACCCGGGCATATGTACTTAAAGAACCAATCAAACCAATATTAGGCCCTTCCGGTGTTTCAATCGGACACATCCGACCATAATGAGAATAATGCACATCACGAACTTCAAAACCTGCTCTTTCTCTAGATAAACCACCGGGTCCTAAGGCACTTAAACGTCTCTTATGTGTTAACTCAGCCAAAGGATTAGTCTGATCCATAAACTGTGACAGTTGGCTTGAACCAAAAAACTCTTTAATGGCCGCTACTACCGGACGAATATTAATCAAAACTTGAGGAGTAATGACATCAACGTCTTGAATAGTCATTCTTTCTCTGACTACTCTTTCCATACGCGACAATCCTATCCGAAACTGATTCTGTAATAACTCCCCTACAGAACGCAAACGACGATTACCCAAATGGTCGATATCATCAGGCTTCCCTTCCCCTTTCATCAACAGCAAAAGGTGCTTAACAGTCGCTACAACATCCTCTTTTGTTAGATGTTTAATGCCCAGGGGAATATCTAATTTTAACTTTTTGTTTAATTTATATCTGCCTACACGAGCCAAGTCATACCTTCTTGCTTCAAAAAACATCGAATTAAACAAAGACCTGGCACTATCTACCGTAGGAGGTTCCCCCGGTCGTAACCTTTTGTAAAGCTCTACCATAGCCTCATCTTCCGATTCTGTATGGTCACGCTCTAATGTTAAACGAATTCGCTCATCATTCTGAAAGAGCTCGAGAATCTGAGCATTAGTACCATAACCGATGGCTCGTAACAAAACAGTTACGGGCAATTTACGCGTCCGATCTACACGCACATAAATATTATCGTTAGCATCAGTTTCAAATTCCAACCAAGCACCGCGATTAGGAATAATCGTCGCCCCACAAATTCTTTTCCCATTTTTATCTATTTCCGACTTATAGTAAACACTAGGCGACCTTACTAATTGACTAACGACAACTCTTTCTGCCCCATTAATAATAAAAGTACCCCTTTCCGTCATTAAAGGAAAATCACCCATAAAGACTTCCTGTTCTTTAACTTCGCCGGTTTCCTTATTAATAAGCCTTGCTTTTACCCTCATCGGAGCATCATAAGTAACATCCCGCTCCTTACATTCTTCTACAGAATATTTAGGTTCCTCCAATCTATAATCGATAATTTCCAGTACCAAATTACCCGTAAAGTCTTGAATAGGGGAAATGTCTTCAAACATTTCCTTAATTCCTTCTACCAAAAACCACTGATAAGAGTTCTGCTGAATCTCAATAAGATTAGGCATTTTTAGGACTTCTTTAATCCGCGCAAAACTTTCCCTAGTCGTTCTTCCCACCTGTACCGACTGACGCATTAAAAACTTCACTCCCCAACCTATGTTTTCGATAAAAACACCTAATAGCAAGGCCAATACCTTGCTATTTTAATCCATTTAATTAGTCTAACCCGAATTAGGCGCTAATATCCCTATTATGTATACAATCACATTGATAAATTTTAGCACAAGTTCCCAATAGTGTCAAGAAAAAAAACAACATAAAGCGAAATAAATATAAAAGGGAACAAAGGGACCTCAACTACTTTGTTAAGCTCCCTTTACTCATATCCACATTTGCTAAATACTCATCTTTATTTTAATTCGACAGTAGCACCGACCTCAGTAAGCTTAGCCTTAATTTCTTCAGCTTCCTCTTTACTAACGCCTTCTTTAATAGCTTTAGGGGCTGCATCAACAAGATCCTTGGCATCTTTTAAGCCTAAGCCTGTAATTTCACGTACCGCTTTAATCACATTGATTTTCTTTTCCCCAATCTCGCTAAGCACAACATCAAACTCCGTTTGTTCCTCTTCTTCCTCAGCAGCCGCTCCGGCTACGGGAACTGCCGCCATAGCTACAGGAGCTGCAGCCGATACCCCAAATTCCTCTTCAAAAGCCTTTACTAATTCAGAGAGTTCCAAAACAGTCAACCCTTTTACCGCTTCAATAATTTCATTAATTTTAGACATTGTCCAAATTACCTCCTTAATTCTTCTTCATCATAAATATTATTTGCTAACCCTTAAAACCATTTTTCTTTATGTTAAGCTTGCTCTTTTTCTCTTTTCAGAGCTTCCAACGCATAAACAAATTTACGCTGGGGACCCTGCAAGACATTGAGCATCCCGGAAAGAGGTCCTTGCATCCCTACTACAACCTGTGTTAATAATACTTCTCGGGAAGGCAAATCAGCTAAAGCTTTTACGCCCTCAGCATCCAGAACTTTCTTTTCCAGAGAACCACCCTTAATAATTAATTGCTTATTTTTTCGGGCAAATTCTTTTAAAATCTTAGGACCGGAAACAGGATCTTCAATACTAAAAATGCCGGCAGTAGGTCCTTCCAAATATTGCTCCAGCTCAACAATGCCAAACTCAGTAACAGCACGTTTGCCCAAAGTGTTCTTGAACACTTTCATTTCCGCTCCGGACTCTCGTAATTTTGCCCTTAACTCTGTGACTTTACCTACATTTAACCCACAATAATCAACAAAAACTACAGATTGAGCTCTATTTAAACGCTCCCCAATATCCATGACCATTTGTTTTTTTTGTTCACGACTAGCCAAATCTTCACGCCCCCTTCCCTTTCCTTTTTGTCCTAAAACTTTAAAACCTCCGTAGGCATACGGAGGTTTAGACCTGTCAACAGTTCTTAAACCAACCTCGGTAGGCTTTTCCCTTTAAGCCTTTTACAGGCACCTACTGTCTACAGCCGGAAAATATTTTCTACTTTTTCTACTGGTGATTAAGTTTATCTTAAAGAAACCAAAAAGTCAACCGAATCAAAACAAATTAAATTAATTTAAGTGGATTTATTCTTACCGCCGGTCCCATGGTTGAGGAAACAGCTACACTTTTCACATATTGACCTTTCACACCTTGCGGTCTCGCCTTAATAATCACGTCGGCTAAAGTTTGAAAGTTCTCTGCTAATTGTTCCCCGGAAAAAGAAACTTTGCCTACCGGCGCATGGATAATACCATTCTTTTCTACACGATATTCCACTTTACCTGCTTTAATTTCTCGCACAGCTTTCCCAACCTCAAAAGTAACAGTACCCACCTTAGGATTGGGCATTAACCCCTTAGGACCTAAAAGTTTACCTAATCTGCCCACCATGCTCATCATATCCGGAGTAGCTACAACTGCATCAAAGTCAAACCAACCTCCCTGCACTTTAGCTACCAAGTCTTCAGCACCCACAAAATCAGCACCGGCTTCTTCTGCTTCTTTAACCTTTTCTCCTTTTGCAAAAACTAATACCGTACGAGTTTTGCCCGTCCCGTGTGGCAACACTACTGCCCCGCGCACTTGCTGGTCGGCATGGCGTGGATTTACATTCAGCCTAAATGCCGCCTCCACAGTTTCATCAAACTTTGCCTTAGCTAAGCTCTGCACAAGCCGCAAAGCTTCTTGAGGTTCATATAATTTGCTTTTGTCAATTTCTTGCCAAGCCTCTTCATACCGTCTTCCTCTTTTACCCATTCTTTCTTCCTCCTTTGTGGTCTTGTCGGATTTCTCCTCCCACACTCATTGGCTTATTCTTCTACAATCTCAATACCCATGCTACGTGCGGTTCCCTCAACTAAACGCATGGCCGCTTCTAAAGAAGCCGCATTAAGATCCGGCATTTTTGTTTCGGCAATTTCCCGCACTTTAGAACGAGGGACTTTCCCCACCTTATTCCTATTCGGCTCACCGGATGCCTTTTCAATCCCTGCAGCTTTTTTTAATAACACAGATGCAGGTGGAGTTTTACAAATAAACGTAAAAGAACGATCAGCATAAACCGTAATTTCCACCGGGATTAAAACTCCGACCTGTTTTGCTGTTTTGTCATTAAACTCCTTACAAAACTGCATAATATTAACACCATGCTGACCTAGGGCAGGTCCCACCGGAGGAGCAGGAGTAGCTTTACCGGCCTGACACTGCAACTTAATAAAGCCTACAACTTTTTTAGCCATTGTAGGTACACCTCCTTATCAACCTTTAATCCATTTTTTGTACTTGACTATAATCTACTTCTACAGGTGTTTCCCTGCCAAACATAGTTACCAGAACCTTTAATTTTGCCTTATCTGGATAAATTTCCTCCACAACTCCTGTGAAATTCCGAAAAGGTCCTGTAATTACCCTCACGCTTTCCCCAATATTATATATCTCTTTAGGTTTGGCATCTGCCAACCCCATATGCTTAAGAATATTGTCTATCTCCTCTTCCAATAAAGGAATAGGCTTAGAGCCTGTACCCACAAAACCTGTTACACCGGGTGTGTTTCTCACCACATACCAAGAGTCGTCGGTCAAAATCATTTCCACTAAAACATACCCAGGGAAAATTTTCTTTTTAACCAACTTCTTTTTTCCATCCCTAACCTCTATAACATCTTCCATAGGAACTAAAACATGGAAAATCTTATCACCAACATTCATCGATTCAACTCTTTTTTCCAGGTTAGTCTTAACTTTATTTTCATATCCTGAATATGTGTGAATAACATACCAGTTTTTCTCTCTAACTACTGAAGCCCCACCGGGCAATTGAATTCACTCTCCTTTATCACCTTATTTTAAAAAACTATTTTAGTGGAGAATTAATTTTATCAGATAACTAAGTCCTAAATCAATAAGCCAAATAGCGGTAGCCACCAAAACAACAGCAACTATAACTACTACAGTGTAAGTAGTAATTTCCTTTTTTGTAGGCCAATGTACTTTTTTTAATTCTCCTTTTACTAACCTAAACCATCGTTTCAATCTGCCAAACAAACCAAGCTTTTCTCCCTTAGCCACACTCATAAATCACACATCCTAACCTTCGCTTAATCGAACACATTCTAAAATTTATTTCGTCTCCTTATGTGTCGTATGTGTTTTACAAAACTTACAATATTTTTTCAGTTCCAGACGATCTGGGTTGTTTTTTTTATTTTTTTTAGATGTATAATTCCGCTGTTTACACTCTGCACAAGCCAAGGTGATTATTGTACGCATTATTGCCACCTCCCAGATTAACATACCCTATTAATATTTTATCAATAATATACTAAATCTATCACAATCATCATTTCCTGTCAATTAGCTCAAAACAAAAAACAAAGAAAATAAGCAGGATGTCAATTGAAAAAGTAAATTCAACCCCTCCAAATCCCCTGTACAGAAATTACTTTTGCAAAATTAACAATGGTGTTTAGTTTTGCAAAAAAGTTATAATATTCATGGAGGCGCCTCTTTAGGAGGCAGATATGAATAAAAACAAGCATTTGATTCCAGAAGAGAGAAACATCATTGAACAAAGGTTAAATGAAAAAAAGTCTTTCAGAAGTATTGCATGTGAGCTAGGCAAGGATCCAACTACTATTGCCAAAGAGGTTAAGAATCATATCCAGTTTAAAAAAACCGGTTGCTACGGGAGACCCTTTAATGACTGTTTAATTCGCAGGGACTGTGCTACACAACATCTTTGTAGCAACCGGAAGTGTAACCGTTATTGTTGCTTCTGTAAGAGCCATTCCTGTTCTTCCATATGTCCTGATTATCAACAGCAAATATGCTACAGACTTACCAAACCCCCTTATGTCTGTAATGGTTGTGATAACAGACGCTCCTGCACCTTGGAAAAAAGAACTTACTCTGCAATACGCGCCCAAAAGGAGTATGAAGCAGTCCGAACCGAAGCCCGCCAGGGTATACAGCTTACCGAAGATGAAGCTTTGAGATTAGATGCTCTGCTCAGTCCTCTCCTTATGAAAGGACAGTCACTCCACAACATATGCGTTAACCATGTGGATGAAATCATGCTCAATGAACGTACCCTTTACAATTACGTGGCTAATGGTCTTTTTACAGCCAAAAACATTGACATGCCTCGCGTCGTGCGTATGGGGAAACGTAAGAAAAAGAAAGATACTTTTAAGGTGGATAAAAAATGCCGTATCGGTCGTACTTACCAGGATTTCCTCAACTTTATGACTGAACATCCCGGAACTCCCATTGTAGAAATGGATTCCGTGGAGGGCAAGAAAGGCGGCAAGGTACTACTAACTTTACATTTTACAATACCACAGTTCATGCTGGCCTTTATCCGCGATAGCAATACATCTCAATCTGTCATTGATATTTTTAATCAGATTTACAGCACACTGGGGCATGACGTTTTTTGTGACTTATTTCAAGTTATCCTTGCTGACAACGGTAGTGAATTTTCTAATCCTTCTGCAATCGAAACCAATCCACTAGGGCACCCAAGAACGCGCATTTTTTATTGTGACCCACAGGCTCCTTTTCAGAGAGGAGCAGCCGAAAACAACCATTCATTAATCCGGCGCATTATCCCCAAGGGAACCTCTCTTGACTGTTTTACACAACAGGACATCTCTCTAATGATGAACCATATCAATTCTTATGGGAGACCAAATCTCGGTGATAAAACCCCTTATGAGGTCTTCACTTCCCTCTATGGTGAAGATTTTTTAAGGGAGATGGGCGCAAAGCTTATACATCCAGATAAAATCACCCTTCGCCCATCACTCCTTAAAAAATAATTTATTACACAAGAGGCGCCTCCAGTCATAACTAAAAATTCACTTTAGCATGGGGTGGAATTTACTCTTGCAAATAGTTAGTTAATTTTCCACACTTAGTTTAGCTTACTCAAAAACAACCACAAATTGGCAGTTTTTGCTTTTCGTTATCCTTAAAGAAGCATAATTCACTGCTATTAAATCTATTTAAACCTATTTAAATCAAGCAATTATAAGTTATTTTTATTTTTTAATTTCTACAGATTTTACTTTTGCAAACTGGAACTTACCTTTTCAATTGACCCACCTGTTATTAAAGCACAATTCCCTGTTTAAACTAATTACTGCTTCCGTATACAAATCTCGCTCAATAACAAACTGCATGTTTACTTGTCGCAATGATTGCGAAATACAATGAATGTTTATTCCCTTTTCCGCAAGCACTGTTGCTGCTTTAGCTAATACTCCCGGTTTAGCAATATTGGATCCGATTAAAAAGACAACAGCCATATATTCTACTCTTACTGTTTCAAATTCTCTTTCTAAGCCTCGTACTAAGTCCTCACTCAACTCATTTTCCCAAATTACGAGAGAAATACTATTAGCATTAGTAGCTTTCATAATATAACTAACATGATGTTCCTTAAAAATTTTCATAATTTCAAAATCAAAACCAACTTGCCCCACCATAGAAGCATCATGAATTTCAATTACCACCACTTTATCTGACCCGGTAATAATTTCAATTTTAGATTCTTTCCCGACATAGTCTTTAGTGATTAAAGTCCCCGGATGTAAAGGATCAAAAGTGTTTTTTATCCGCAAATTAATTCCGGCTCTTTCCAAAGGTTTCGAAGCTTTCGGATGGATGGCCTCCATGCCTACATCAGCTAACTGGTCCGCCA
>DUTO01000003.1 GCA_012842035.1 Clostridia bacterium
GAAAAATATAATCAGTATTATTTTTAAATAGGTAGTGCGTTGTTTTTTCACACTACCTATTTAAATTATTTTTATGTTGTTTCTTTTAGTTTTTCTGATGGGCTGTGTATATCTTTTTTATCTCTATCTTCTTCTTGACTACGGTAAGAAAAGATCCATTGTTCTTGTAAAGGTGCTTCGATAGGGGGCTTGGGGGTAAAATAGTGTTCAATTATCCAGATCCACTTGCTCATATTTTTTATCCCTCCTCCATCATGATCGGAAAACTTTTGTCCTATTATCATATGAAATAAGGATAAAAAGTGGGACATTTTAGTATTTTTCATCATTATAAAAAACCCCTTCTTCTAAAAGAAAACTACCACGGAGAAGGCTTTTTTCGCCGAATTTATTTTTTATCTCATCAATGGCTGTATATAGTTTTTCTTCCGGAGCAAAAAGAGAGAGTTGTTGATACTTAGAACAAGTAAGGTTGCTTAAACTAATACCGAGAAGGCGTACCGGTTTGTTTGGGAACCAATATTGCTGAAAAAGTTTTAAAGCTAAATGGTAGACTGCGGGAGGGTAAGCGGTAGGTTCGTGTAAGGAAGCGGAGCGGTTTAAGTCCGAAAAGTCATTGCCCCGTACATAAAGAGATACTGTTTTTCCTTGATAGTTGCTTAATCGGGCTCTACGGCAGACTGCTTCAGCTAATTCCAAAAGCACAATTTTTATTGCTTCTTTTTTTGTATAATCATGCGGTAAAGTGATTTGGTGTCCGATACTTTTTACTTTGTCTAATGCATGGGGGTCTACCGGACTGGAATCCCGGCCATGGGCAAATTCATGAAGACGTGTACCAACGCGACCAAAACGTTGGGTGAGAAGTTCTACCGGAGTTTGGGCTAAATCTCCAATAGTGCGGATGCCCATATTATAAAGATGTTTTTTCATTCGTTGCCCTACACCAAAAAGATTGTCTATAGGTAAAGGCCAAAGACGTTGGGGGAGGTCTTGTTCGCTAAGGAGGACAAGGCCGTCAGGTTTTTGTAAATCAGCTGCCATTTTAGCGATAGCCTTAGAAGGCCCAATACCTACAGAACAAAGGATGCCGATTTCTTCCTTGATTCGTTTTTTGATGGTACGACCTACTTGAAGGGGGGGGCCCCACAGGGTTTCTGTACCGGTTAGGTCTATAAAGGCTTCATCAATACTATAAGGTTCGACTAAAGGACTAAAGTCTTGCAGTATCTGTAAAACACGGTAGGAAAAATCAAGAAATGCCGGATAATTGGGAGGGCGCAAAATGGCTTGAGGGCAGTATATTTGCGCTTCCCAAATGGGCATTCCCGTTTTTACTCCTCTTTTTTTTGCTTCATAACTAGCCGTGAGGATAATGCCATGACGTTTTTCCGGGTTACCGGCAATAAGTAAGGGCTTGCCTAGAAGTTGTGGCTCTAAAACTTGGGTTACACTGGCATAAAAAGCATTCATGTCGGCTAAAAGAATTGTTCGTTTCATTAGAAAATATACAGCTCCTTAAAGGTGGTTTCTTTTAGTATACGCGAACAAACTGTTGTTCGTCAAGTTGGATAAGATTTAATGTTTTAGCTCGTTTTTTGCAGCAAGGATACGGATATCCTCAAGGCGGACATGAAAACCGCAAGCTTTTTCTAAAACCAGATTGACAAGTCCGGTATGATTGAGGTTCATCATACAAAACCCGGGGAGAAAAGTCATGCGAGAACCGAAAGTGGGCTCTTTTTGGATGGAGGTGGCCAGACCTTCAAAACCAATCATGTGATAAGCGACCACATCTTTAACTTTTTGTTCACGGGAATATTGGGGTCCCACAACCCAAGTATAAAGGAGTCCGGTGAGAGGTTCGGCTGTAATTACTTTAAGCACATGAGGGATAGGACAGCCTGCACCCATGGGGCGACCCAGGACATAGTCACCTTTACTAATTTTCATTTTTTCGACAAGGTCACTCCGGAAGGGGAGGACAATTTTGCGGGCCGAAATTTCTCCGGGTAAGGGTTTCAGAATAAAGTCATAAGGATTACCTAAAATATCACAAGGCGCATAAATTGTTTCTTGCAGTTTAGTAAGGTCTTCGAAAAGACATATCAAGATTGTCCTTATTTTCGAAAAAGAAGCAAGCAAGCCAGCCCC
>DUTO01000070.1 GCA_012842035.1 Clostridia bacterium
AAATTTTTTGCGTTGCGGAGAAAAGATATGTTAAAATGAGTATGTTTAAAAGAAGGGCAAGAAATAAGTGGGGATGAGGAGAGAGAAGATTGATGTATATTAGTACGCGAGATAATTTTCAAGCAGTTACAGCTACGGAAGCTATTAAATTGGGGATGGTGCCTACAGGAGGGCTTTTTGTGCCGCAAAACATGTCGACTTTTGCGGAGGAAGAATTAAAGTCTTTAATTGGGAAAACTTATCAGGATGTAGCGGCAAAGGTACTAGCTTTTTATTTAGATGACTATTCAGCAGCAGAAATAGTTACTTGTCTTAAAAAAGCCTATCAGGATAATTTTACTCATCAAGAAATTGCTCCTTTATATAGACTGGCGGATAGTACTTATATTTTAGAACTTTGGCATGGACCGACAGCTGCTTTTAAGGATATGGCTTTACAGTTAATGCCTCATTTATTATCTTTGGCTTTACAAAAACTTGAGGTTCGCGAGGAGATGGTTATTTTAGTGGCCACTTCCGGTGATACGGGGAAGGCGGCTTTGGAAGGTTTTAAAGATGTGTCCGGTTTGAAAATTGTCTGTTTTTATCCTTATCAGGGCGTTAGTGCAATTCAAGAAAGACAGATGATCACGACAGAAGGAGAAAATACTTATGTAGTAGGCGTGCGAGGTAATTTCGATGATTGTCAAAATACAGTAAAAACGCTTTTTGGTGATCAAGCTTTTCGTTCTTTTTTAGCGGAAAAAGGTTTTGTTTTATCTTCAGCCAATTCGATTAATTGGGGCAGACTTTTGCCCCAAATTGTTTATTATGTTTATGCTTATCTCAATCTTGTTCATAAGGGGCGCATTAAGTATGGAGAAAAGATAAATTTTGTTGTGCCGACAGGTAATTTTGGCAATATTTTGGCAGCTTGGTATGCTTACCGGATGGGTTTACCGCTTCATAAATTAATTTGTGCTTCTAATGAAAATAAGGTTTTAACTGATTTTTTCCGGACAGGAATTTATGAAAAGAACAGACCTTTCAAGCAGACAAATAGCCCTTCCATGGATATTCTTATTTCCAGTAATTTAGAACGTTTTCTTTATGAAATGACAGGTAGAGAGGGTACGGCTATTGCTACTTGGATGAGTGAGTTGCAGGAAAAAGGTCGTTTTGTTGTCGATAAAACAGTACAAAAAGCGATGAGTGAAATATTGTGGGCCGGGTTTGCTACCGAAAAGGAGACTCTCGCTACAATTAAAGAGACATATCTAAAGAGTAGTTATTTATTAGATACACACACAGCAGTAGGGATGAAGGTTTATCAGCAGTATGTGGTTGAAACGGGAGATAAAACAGTAACTGTACTTGATTCCACAGCGAGTCCTTTTAAGTTTGTGGCTAGTGTTTTACAAGCTTTTGATGGTTCAGATGCAAGTATAGAAGGTGATGAATTTGCTTTACTTCAAGAATTAAGTCAAAAGTCTGGTTGGTCTGTTCATCCGACCTTACAAGGCTTAGAGAAAAAGCCGATTTTGCATCAGCGCATATGTGCAAAAGAAAGGATTAGAAATGAATTGGAAAATATTTTAGGTTTGCGGTGAAGGAACTTTTTCCCCTTGGCATTCGTCTATAAAGTGGAAGGAGGTGTGTTTTTTGGCGTCTTTAATTGAAATAAAGGGCTTGACGAAAAAGTATCGTTTAGGGCAGGAAGTGATTACAGCTTTAGATAATGTCGATTTGACGATTGAGGAAGGAGAGTTTTTATGTATTCTTGGCACTTCCGGTTCGGGCAAGTCAACGTTGTTGCACGTTATAGCGGGCTTAGAGCTTGCTACGAAAGGTGAGGTGTTGCTGAAAGGTGTTTCCATAACGAAAATGAAGGAAAGGAAAATGGCTACTTTTCGACGTAAGCATATGGGTTTTATTTTTCAATCTTATAATTTACTTTCTTCTTTAACAGCTATAGAAAATGTGGCTTTACCTTTGGTTTTTGACCGAGTTAATAAAAAAGAACGCTTGAAACGTTCGCGGGAAATGTTGATTCAGATGGGCTTAAAGGATCGTTTAAGGAATAAACCTACCGAGATGAGTGGGGGACAACAGCAAAGGGTGAGTATTGCCAGAGCTTTGATTAATAATCCTAAAATTATTTTTGCTGATGAACCCACAGGAAACTTGGATAGTAAAACAACGCAAGAAATTATGGAAATATTAAGTGAAAAAGTTAGAAATTCAGGAGTAACGATGATTATGGTTACTCATGACTTGAATCTTGCTGAATATGCTGATCGGGTCATTAAGATGATTGATGGTCGGATTACAAGTATAGTGCCAAATAAAAAAGTAGGTTAGGGAGGAAAAAATGTTAAAAAGTTTAGTGTGGCGGTGGATCTTAGTAGTTGTTATTTTGTTTTGTGGAGTTTTTAAAGTTAGCCCTCTGCAGGCGGAACTTATTGAAGTAAGTACTTATCATCCTTTGGTTACTTTAGAAAAGGTAGATATGGAACAAGCTGTTGCTGGTAGTGAATTTAATTTAACTTTATACATACGCAATATTAGCGAAAATCCGGCTTTTAATTTGGATTTAGATTTTAGGGTCAAGGATAGTGAAGATGATGCACCGCTGTATCCCTTTTCTTTACAATCTAAACATAATAAGACTATTGATGAATTAAAAGGCAAAGAAAGCAGGACACTTGTTTTAACTTTTGACGTTGATGCGGAAGCTCAAAATAAGGATTATGAAATGATTATCAATTTAACGGGAGAAGATGTGGCTTTTCAAAAGACAGTGAATACGATGACCAAAATTACAGTCCCTGTTAGTTATGACTTAACAAAGCCTATTTTGATGGTGCAGTCGATTACTCTTAATCCTGAAAAACCTAATGATGATGAAGAATTTACGGCTAGTTTTGAGGTAACAAATTTAAGTAAAACAACCGAGGCGCGTAATGTGATGTTGCTACTTGAAGGTGAAGATAATTTTGAGATTATGGATATTTCGAACCGAAAAAACATTCGTAAACTGGCCAAAGGGGCTACCGAAACGGTTACTTATAAATTAAAAACTAAAGATACTAAAGCGGCGAATACAGCTAAATTAAAAATTTCTTTTGACTATTTGGGAGAGGAGACGGAAAGTGGGGAAGAAGTGCTTAATCTTCCTTTACCTGATGATGAAGTGGATATAGGTGTCACGCCTTGGGTTATCGTCAATAAATATACTTTATCGGCGGAAAGAGTGTTAGCCGGAAATACGGTAACTTTAAGACTTTATATTGAAAATACAAATAAAAGAGCAGTAAAAAATGTGAAAATATCATTAGGGGTAATTAAAATCGAAGATTCTTCTAGCGGGGGAGATGCAACAAGAACAGGAGGTACTGTGTTTTCACCGGTGAATAGTAGTAATAGTTTTTATGTTGATTATATTCCCGGTAAAACAGTAATTGAAAAAGAGGTTAATCTCTATGTAGACCCTAATGCGGCGGCGAAGACTTATATAGTGCCTGTAGATATTAAATATGAAGGTAAGTATGAAGGTAAGGATGGGAAGACGACTTTAACTTGTGAGGAATTAGTTAATATCCCGGTGACGCAGGAATGTAAATTGGAAGTCCTTGCTGTAGAGTTGCCTCCGGAAGTGTTTATAGGGGAACCTGCATTTATCTCGGCTGAATTTGTTAATGTAGGGAAAGTAGCTTTAGATAATTTTATGGTGACCATGGAGGGTGACTTTAATAAAGAAAACACTACTTATTATGTAGGGAATTTAGATATAGGTGGTAGTGACTTTTATCAAGGCACGGTTATTCCCCAGCAGGAAGGAAAATTAGAAGGAACATTAGTTTTTACATATATTGATAATAATAATCAAGATGTACGAGTGGAAAAACCTTTCACCTTAGAAGTACAAGCAGGGCCTAGTAGGCCTGTAGGAGAAGGTGGAGAAATGGGACCGGAAGGAATGAGGGGACCTGGGATGGAGGAAGGTAGTTCCGGGGGAAAGGTAATTGGTCTTTTAAAAAGTAAAGGATTTACTGTTTTTCTCTTTCTGATAATTTTAGCAGAGGCTCTTTGTATTTTTCGGATTAAAAGAAAAAGAGCAAATGAGGAATTTTTTGATGAATAAATTAGACTTACTGAGATTGGCTCGTCAAAATTTGTGGCGGAGAAAAATGAGAACCTTTCTTACTGTTTTGGGAGTATTAATCGGCACTACTTCTATTGTAGTGATGCTCTCTTTAGGGATAGGTCTTGGTGAAGAACAACGTAAAAGCATGGAGCAGTGGGGTAGTTTGACGATGATTGAAGTTAATCGCGGGATGGTCTTTGATGAGAAGGGAGAACCGGTAGGGGAAGCCAAAGAGCTTAATGACGAAGCAGTTGAGGAGATCAAAGAGATTCCCGGGGTAACTGTTGTTTCTCCTGCTTATAATTTACATGGTGAAGCGCGTATGGGACGCAAGGAGGGAGGGCTACAGTTAGTGGGGCTGGCTCCTGAATTGATGGATCAGTTAGAATTTAAGGCTTCAGAGGGAAGGCTTTTACAAGGTGGGGATCGCAATGTTTTAGTTGTTGGTCAACGGGTGATCGATAATTTTTGGGATGAAAGTGAAAGACGCGCAATGGCAAGAGGCATGAGGGGACCCGGTCGTCGGGAAGAGAAAGACCCTAGTGAGATGATGGAGCAGCGTATCGCGCTGACCGTACATAATAATAATAATTATGAAAAGAAAAGAAAATTTAATTTTACGGTTGTTGGTATTTTAGAAGGAGAATATGGTCAGCATTCTTGGCAAGCTTATGCTCCCCTTGAGGACTTGCAAAGGATTCGTAAGTTTATGTTGGAAGGAGCTAAAAGTAGAAGTGATGATGGTAATTTTTCGCAAGGAGGGGTGATGACCGGGGGAACGGTAAGAGTAGAAAGGGTTGGCAGAAGCAGAAGCAATTCTCGTGATACCGATAATTATGATTACCTGTTAGTACGCACCGCGGGTATAGAGCATACTAGTCAAGTATCAGAGGTCTTAAGAGACAAAGGTTATAATAGTTGGTCGATGGCCGATAACTTGGAAGGTTTTGAGAAAACTTCACGTACCATTCAGGCTGTTTTAGGGGGAATTGGAGCCATAACTTTATTGGTAGCTGCCATAGGAATAACCAATACCATGATTATGTCTATTTATGAAAGAACGAAGGAAATAGGGGTTATGAAAGTAATTGGCGCTGCTTTTAGCGATATTTATTCTCTTTTTCTGACCGAGGCTGGAATGATTGGTTTTTTAGGGGGAGTTTTTGGTCTGGGCTTGAGTTATGGTGCTTCTCATTTAATTAATCATCTAGTCAGGAATTATATAAGTGGCGGGATGCCTATGGAAGAAGTAGTTAATATTTCTCTAATTCCTCCCTGGCTGGCTCTTTTTGCTTTGGTTTTTTCCATACTGATTGGGGTAGTAGCGGGGCTTTATCCGGCTCATAGGGCCGTACGTCTTAGTCCGATTAAGGCTATTCGTAATGAATAACAGGGAGAAGCGTTAAACGGTATAAAAAAAGGAGTGTCCAGTTTTTGCGGGGACACTCCTTTTTGATCAGGCAGCTAAATTATGGAGATTATTTTGTGTAGCGATTAGCGAGAGAACTAGCAGCGGTAGAATAAGGTTTAATTTTAACATCGAACCCCATGCCACTTACGCGACCGACCATTTCCTTGATTAGCTCCTTGGTAGGTCCTTGTGAGCCAATATCGATGTGTATTTCTAAATCAAGATGATTGGTTTCATCAGCAGTTAAAACTGCTTCATGAATTTGGTCAATGAGCTCAGGAGTAAACATATAGGCAATTTCTTGGGTTAGAGTTATTTCGGTACTAATTTTTTCCCGTAAAGAATGAATGGGACGAGGGATAATTATTTTTTTCAAAAAGGCGATAGCTCCTTTGCCTACGCGATGCACAAGCA
>DUTO01000071.1 GCA_012842035.1 Clostridia bacterium
AAAACTTTGGTGAATCATGTCTTGTCCGGCAAAGATTTTTCCGACATAGTTTAAATTTTTATACTCATAACCATCTTTAAATTACAATTGGACAAACTTTCTTTCTTTTTTAACCATTTTTCGCCGGGCTTACTCCTTTTTGCAGGCCCGCTTACTTCCTTTATTTCAGACTGAGCCTTTTTCGCCAAATCATCTTCCTTCCCTAGGGCTAATTCCTGATAAACACGATAAAAATTTTTACCTTGATAAAAAATTCTTTTTTTACTAACTAAACCTAATTTTACTTTTTCCGTCCTTATTTCAACCTCCATCGGATATAAGGGTTCTGCATAATCTTTAACTTCTATTAATTCTTCTTTCACATTAGAAGCAATTAAAAATCTTTCCCCCCCTTTTTGTGTACTAAGATAAATTAAAAAAGGCTTTTTTAAAAATGACAAAATTAAACTTTTACGTCGCGGGTCATAAAAACATCGCCTCCAAGCACGATCCATAACTAGCCCGATTACTTCCTCTACAGAGTCCTCGGTAATTTCAAACATTGTTTCTTCCACCATAACTGAAGTACCGCTTTGTCTTTTCTCCTCTTTTCTTTCCAACTTAATTAAAGCTTCCAATAATAGCGTATACAGACCTACTTGGGCCACATGCACCTTTTTCAGCACTGGTTGCTCATTTTCCCCCTTACCCTTAAGCCAACAACGCCAAGGTAAAACAACCTGCCAGACTTTACTTCCTGTCTCCCCCAATTTTTGTTGTTTATTGAACTCAGCCTGATTTAAAAGCAAACTAGAAAAACCAGTTCCTTTGTTTCTATCTTCTCTCTCCTCAAAGGTCTTCTGCTGCTTCTTCCCCCTCAATAAACTTTTATTAAATAAATGTTCTTCTCGCCAGGGCTCTTTAACGTCAAGACTTTTTGCCTGGCCCGCAAGCTCCTGATAACTTACTTGAAAAACTATTTTCCCACGATAAAAACATTTCTCCGCAGTATCATAAATTAAGTCCCAAGTGAATTCTTCCCCGCAAACACTATTTATTTGCTGCAAAGGCGAAGTAGAAACTTTTTCTTGCCAACGTACAATCAACCACGTTTCTCCCTCAACCTCTAATATTTGCCACGGATAACACGGCTTTTCCGGAAACAAAACTAAGTTCTGTTGAGCAGTTTTGCCCTTCATCTTTTCACACTCCTAACAACCATTTTCTTAACTCTGCTAAACAACAATCCTGCCTGGAAATCTCATAAAGATAATTCTTTAATTGGTTTATAAGAACATTCACGTCCTCCCCACCATAAAAATACTGTTCAGCATAAAAACAATATCTGCCCGGAAAAGAAAGTTGGGCTAAAAGCATTAATTTCTCCTGATTATTTAAATCTACTTCTTCCTGATAATGCGTTAAAATAGTTTTAGCTAAATCGCCATCCCATTTTTTAAACGGTAAATACATTTTCAGAAAGTGAGTTAAGTCCTGAATCGCATAACCTTTCCGACCACAAGTCGTTTCTAAAAAAACTACCCCTTTTTCCGTTTCTAACAAATTATCCGGCAAAAAATTACCGACTAAAAAGCTCGGCACACAATCATTTTCGGCAGAACAACAAGCTAAAGCCATTTTCTGTATAGCTTCCTGACCACGCGCATAAAAATTTTCAAAACTCTCTACATAAAGACGTTCATAATCATTAAGTAATCTTTTGTCTATTAAATAATGATAAAAAAACAATAACTCTGTCAATTTTTCCTGATATGCTTTGAGCCAGACACTCCCTATACTCTCTTTGGGCTCATGTTGCTCTTTAACTGCCAAACTTTGACTATAATTATGTAATTTAGCTAATGCGGCAACCACTTGCAAAAATTTGCTACTGTGCTGGGGAGCAAAAGGTGTCCCTTTTGCTTTTGCCGTTAGATAATACGCCTTTTGCTCCCCCTGTACATAATTCCCCCCCTCTTTCGTCTGCAATAAAGGCAAAAACTCCTGAACCCCTTTTTTCCCTAAATCTGCTCGCCACTCTAAAACCTCAGCTAAAACCTCTGAATTTCCTTCAAATTCCCATAACCAATAAATGCCGGTATTTGTTTTTAACTGCCAACATTTTTTTGTCTTTTGGCCGTCTTTAATTTCTAAGTCATACTTTTGTAAAATTGAAGACGGCAAATCTGCAATCTGCAACATGCTGGGTTCTTCTTGCCTTCTTCTCCAATACTCCCGCTGATAAAACATCCTGACACCCCCCCCTTTATTCCTATGGTATGTGCTAATTTTCCGGAAGGTGAAAAAGGAGAAAAGCATCTTCTAAAAGACGCCTTTCCCCTTTTTATCTAACTGCTTTTCCCTAAAACTAATTTAAGCCTTGGGCATAAATCACCCCATATAATAAATCTTGCTCACTCACGATAATTTCCTTTTGACCACAATAACTCAGCAGATTAAGTAAAATTTGCAATCCGGGAACAATAATGTCTTCTCGTCCCAAAGTGATGCCCGGTACTTGTAACCGTTCCTTCGGTTTCATTGCTTTTAATCGCTCATAAAAAGATTTTATTTCTGAAATGCTTAATTTTAAGCCTTGCACCTTCACGGCATCATAATGCACTAGGGCTAATTTAAGGGCGGCCGTGGTTGTAATGGTACCCCCTACTCCTACCAAAGAAAAGGCAGGCGGAAAAGAAATTTTAGGGAGCTCTTGGTGTAATAATAGTTGTACTTTTTCATCAACTAATGGATTTTCCCATAAACGTAAAGCCCCTAAAGGAAGACTCCTTATCTGCAAATCTTGTTTTTCTCCTGCCAAAACAAATTCTGTGCTCCCTCCCCCAATATCTATCACTGCAGGAACACCTTTCATTTCTACACCTTGTACAGCACCTAAATAACTTAAACGAGCTTCCTCTTCGCCGGAAATTATCCGCAAATTCCAACCTAAGCTTGTTTTTATTATTCCCCTTAATTCCTCTTGGTTCTCAGCTTCTCTGACAGCTTGTGTCGCCAAAAGAAAGACCTTTTTTAGAGGATATTGCTTAAGGAGCAAAGAAAAGCCCTCTAAAGCTTGTAGTGTCCGCGCCAGCGCCTCAGAAGAAATTAATCTGTTTTCCTTATTCATCCCTGCTCCGATTCTCGTAACCCGTAAGGCCCTTTTTACTGCTTTAATCTTACCCGTTTCCCGGTCATAGTTTGCCACCAAAAGCCTACAAGAATTAGTGCCGATATCCATAACGGCCCACAAAACACTCACCTTCTTTCCAGGACAATTTAAAAATAAATAAAGCACCCCTTTTAAGAGTGCTCGTCATCATCTTTTATTTAATAACGGCTGGAACCCCGGCCTCCCCTCTTGGCATCCATGCTTTTCCGAAATTCTAGTTGTTTCTCATCACTTTCTTTTAAAAACTTAGCTAATTTATCTTCGAAAGATTCATGGTTGGGCTTGCCTTGCGACCGCCTTTGCTGAGAATTTGCCGTTTTTTTAGGTGACTGAACTTGTTTAACAGAAAGACCTATTTTACCTTTTTCATCAATGTGAATAACCTTAACCTTGATTTTTTCTTTTTCTTTTAAGTAGTCCTTGACATCTTTTACATAAGTATCAGCTACTTCCGAAATGTGTACCAATCCTGTAACACCACCGGGCAATTCCACAAAAGCACCAAAATTTGTAATACCGGTAACCACTCCTTCAACTATTGCCCCCACAGATATTGACATGTGAAAAAAATTCCCCCCATAATAATCTATACATATTTAACACTTCAGCAACATTATTATATCTCAAATTTTCTCACAGTGTCAACAGTTTTTCAGCTTATCCTATCAAATTCACCATTTAAAACTGCTTATGGTTTTGGAATATTTTCACCCGGCACGGCCGGAACAACCAAAATTTCTCCTGGTTTAACCAGCCCCAAACTTTCCCGAGCCAAAGTTTCAATCATTTCCGGTTCTTGTAATGAAGCAAGCTCCTTGTCTAATTCTTCCTGTTGCTTTAATAAACTTTCCGTTTGCAGATGCTGTTGAGCAATATCCCTTTTAATCTGCATAATTTGATAACCGCTAAGCAAAAAAGAAAAAAGAAGATACCCTCCCAAAACACCCACCATAATTTTAAAATAACGAGGAACCTTTCTTTTTCTACGTTTCTTCCTTTGCGAAGCATACTTTTCCGGAAAGACATACAAAAAAGGTTGTGTTGCTGCCTTTGGTTTACTTTTTAAATTATACACCATTTTGTGACTCCCCCACTCTTTTCCGGATTGCTTAGGTCTTAAATTCTACATCAAACCGAGAATTCCTTTTTTAAGGTACATCTTGCGGGGGATTAGACGGCGGTTTAGAAGAGTTACGCCATTTACTAAACAGCCCAACCAAAAAAAGAAATAAGTCTTGACCGAAAAAAAACACTGTGCCTAAAAACTTACTTATTATTTTACTACAAAACTTTAGGTAGAGATATAGTCCCAAGCCCATACCTAAAAAAATATAGAATCTTACTTCACCCCAAGTAATTAACATTAAAAAAAAATAAGTAAAAGCAGTAACCAGAAGCCAAAAAACTACGTCTCCTAAACTTGTACCCCAAGACTTAGGTCGCCAAATTCGTCTTAAAGTACGAAAACAGTCTAGAATAACACCTACGAAACTACCCCAAACTGTAACTAAAGCAAAAACTAGAGCCTGCTCAAGCACAAACATACTGTCACCTCATTTTTAAAACAGCAAGGCATTATTTAAAAAGACGCGCCATGACTCCTTTACCTCGGGCCTTCATTTTTGCCTGTTTATCTTCCACATATTCGACACTATTAATAACTCCCTCCATCATTAATTGGCCTTCTTCCAAATTCAGCTGGGTAATATGAAGCTGTTCTCCCTGCACTACTAATGGTCCCAACTTACTTATCGCTATTACCTGTTTTTCATCAAAGCTTTCTACTTCGGCCACTCCATCTACTTGCAATATTTCCCGATTACGCAAAACCAACTCATAAAAAGGGGTGTTTCTTTTATTCTCCATCTTTCTCACCCTCCCCTTAAATACTTTTCGCCATAATCTTATGCAAGATAGTTGTAAATATTCCTATCAAGAATCTATTTTTTCCACTTCCTCCACAGTCCCTATGTCTTCCTCGGCATTAAGACAACTAGCCTCATAATCAGCCACACTGCCAATATCGGAAGGAGAATCACTACTACCATAACGAGCTACAGCTTGCCAAGCATCTTCACCATCAAAAGCATTATTCTCTAAAGCTTCATGATAGCCTTGCACACCACCGAAAGGCAATTTAATAACACTT
>DUTO01000004.1 GCA_012842035.1 Clostridia bacterium
GAAACGAACCATCACTATTTTGTAAACTACACAAATGAGCGACAGGGCTAATTCCCCCTACTTGCCATTTGTCACATGTCGGATCTTCACCCACTACCGTTAACCCCTGAATTACCCAAGCAGCCGTAGCCGTATTCGTTTTCTGCTTATTCCAACCAAACCCACCATCTTCACCTTGTTGTTCTTGTAAATATTGCAGTGCCTTTTTAACCACTACATCTTCTTTCTCCAGCCCTAAAACAGCAAGGGCACTTAAAGCTACTCCCGTATCATCAGGGTCACTTTCCCCTCCCACTGCCCAACTAAAGCCACCATCCCTATTTTGCTGACTCACTAACCACGCCAAAGCCTGTTTTCGATTAGGAATTTCCTTTTCAGCCGCCGCTAAAGCCAGTACAGACCAAATATGACAATTAACTAAACCCTCCTCACCCCATGCAGGCTGGGCAAATTGACCATGAGGTAATTGAAAAGAAACTATTTGCTCCGCTAAATCAATTCCTTGATAACTAGGCTTACTTCCCACTGCCGTTAAAGCCAATAAAGTCCTCGCATAATCAGTAGTGCCCTCTAAAGGACGCTCCTCCTTTTCAAGATAAGTCCAAGGATTAACACCATTTTTACTCCAGTTAACACCCGCAACATCTTCACCTACAGCTCGTAAAGCCATAACCACCCAATCGGTTATCATGGGACTACTAGGGCGTCCTTTATCACTGGGAAACCCACCATCGTCATTCTGCACACTAGCTAAATAAGCTAGCCCCTTGTTGACCCTCTCCACAGTATCGATAGCCCATAAACTAGGCGTAACAATGAACAGCCCTAACCAAAAAAAGAATAAAAAGCTAGCCCCTCTTCTCTTTAAAAAACTTTTTTTATTTATTTTACTCACATTTTTACCCCCTCTACCAATAACCTTTATTCATCTGTCATCCTCTTTAAAACTCTTCCAACACTAACTTGCCTTGTTCTAAGGTTACTATCGGGTCAACTACTAAATTCCGAAAAAGCTTAGCCACCTGTGGGGAAAAAAAGGTAGAATCGGATAATATCTCTTCCTTCTTACCCTTGGCAATAATTGTTCCTTGTGTCATTAACGCAATTTCTGTAGCATACTCCGCTGCAAACTCAACGTCATGAGTTACTAAAAGAATCGCCTGCCCTGCTTGCTGTAAATCTTGTAAAATTTCCCCTAAATAAGCCTTTAATTCATAATCAAGTCCACGTGTCGGTTCATCAAGGATAATTAATTTAGGCTCAGCCACTAATACTGTAGCCAAAGCGACACGCTGTCTTTCCCCCGTACTTAAATCCCGAGCATAGCTTTCCGCAAACTTAGTTAAACCTAATTTTTCTAACAAAAAATTAACTCTTGAGTCTTTAGGTAAATGCAAATTATCTAAAGCAAACTCAATTTCCTCACGTACTGTCGGTAAAAAAAGATAATCACCAGGATGCTGAGACAAATAACCGATATCTTTAGCCCATTCCTCAACAGGTCTTTCCTTAATCTCTTCTCCCCCAAAACGAACCGTTCCTTTAGTAGGTTGTAATAGTCCTCTGATCGTTTTTAAAAGTGTTGTTTTACCCGCCGCATTTTCCCCCATTAAAACCAGAAAATCACCGGCAAAAAAATCGAGATTAATTCCTGTTAAAGCTTCAACTCCGTTTTCATAAGTATAAGCAACATTTTCTACTTGTAATAAAAGCTCTTGCTTCTTGCCTTCATCTTTTTTCTCTTCCGCAACAACTACCTTTGTTTCTTCTATCTTATCCGAAATTAACTTCCGTCCTTCTTTTACGGTCAAAGGAATTTGCGTAAAACCACTTTTCGCAAAAAGTTTTGGTAAAGGAGGCAGAAAAGGGCTTCCTTCTTCTACCGCCCAAGTGACCAACTCTTCTAGACTAGTTCGATTTTGCACAATCCGCCCTTTGTCCATGACTACTACTCGATCGGCTAAATGAAAACATCTTTCCAATCTTTGCTCAATTAAAATTACAGTCATTCCTTGGTCTTCATTCAATTTACGAACGATTGTTAAAATCTCTTCACCGGCTACCGGGTCTAATTGTGAAGTCGGTTCATCAAGAATTAATATTTCCGGCTGCATCGCCAAAACAGAAGCTAAAACAACTTTCTGCTTTAAACCACCGGACAATTCATTCACACTATGTTGCCGATAAGGGCTAAGTGAAAAGGCTTCCCCCACTTCCATAACTCGTCTTTTCATTAAACTAACCGGTAAACCTAAGTTTTCCATCCCTAAAACAAGTTCCTGCTCAACATTACTCATAATTAACTGACTTTCCGGGTCCTGAAAAACCATCCCTACTTTTTTGACTAAAGCAGGTCGTGTGATTGTGCGTATCTCCTGACCTTCCAGATAAATATGACCACCAATTTTCCCCCCATAAAAATCGGGAATTAAACCGGCTAAAGCTCTCACTAAAGAAGACTTACCACATCCGGAACTACCCACTAAAAGCACAAACTCACCACGATTAAGAGATAGATTAATCCCCTTTAAAGCAGGTGCCTCTGTTCCCGGATAATAATATGTTAAATCCTCGACCTTAATGAAGGCCATTTTTTCCACCCCCAATTGAAACAAGCAGGAACAATAAAAAGCAAGCCGATTAAAACAGACCAATATATTTCCACAGTTTTTACACTCTGTAAACGTGGATAATAACTGTAAGCAGCCTGTCCGCTCCCCACTAACCATAAACTTAATAAAACTCCTCCACAAATACAAATAATAATAATTTTATCCCTTAATCTCCACTTTTGGCGCGCATAATAACTGCGTCTTCCTAGACCATACCCTCTTGCCTGCAGGGACTCGGCTAACTGGAAAGCTCTTTCCAAGCTAGATAAAAGCAATACCCTAAGTGCAGGAATTATTTGACGAACTTTATCCCTTTTCTTTTGAGCACGATAATTAACCCCACGACACTGTTGCACTTCCGTGATCCGCAAAAAGTCAGTACGCATTAAAGGAAACAATCGTAAAGAAAGACCTAAAGTTAAAGCGGTTTTATAAGACCTTCCTCCTAAAAGCTGAATCAAACGATCAGGATGTAAGACATACATTAACAAACAAAAAACACTAATAATTACTAATAGTCTCAAACCCATCCCCAACCCATAGCACAAAGCTTCCCAAGTAATGCGCATGCGCCCAAGTCCGGGCAAAGTAGGACCTAAAAATAATATCGTCGAACCGGCCCGCACCAAAAGTACATTAACCATCATAATTACCAGCAAAAAACCAAGCCCGACTTTTAAATAACCTACCCACTCCCGCCCTAAGCCATAAGATAAAATTACTATGCCCACTGCTATAAAAAGGGATAAAAGAAAAAGGGGATGCGCGAAAAAAAGTGACAAAAACACGACAGCACCCAAATACAACAAAACTGTAACCGGATGTAATCTTTGCCTCATCCTTTCTTGCTCTTCCTTTTGCTTATAAACATTCATCTAATAACAACCTCACTGTGAATCTATCGCACTTTTTCATTCTACGGCGTAAAAGGTAGCCGCATCACTTCTCCGGAAAGAACCGCTGCTCCCAAAAAACCGGAAATTTGAGCAGGACGCTCCACAAAAAGACTTACCGCATTTCTCAAGCCCTCATCATCTACACCGGCAACAAGCCAAAGTGGGCTATCCTCACCTGCTGTTTCTCCAAAAGCAGTAATCACACCGGCACCCATTGAAAATTCCCGCGCTTTTTTCCCTGTATAATCCAATAATTCTAAACTGTTTTCCGTAAAATGAATAAAAGTTCCGTTCTTTTTAAAGGCTTGATTTAAATCAGCTAAATAAGCATTTCCCCTCAAATCTTGCCACTTACCCACTACTAAAGTAGGTCCTGCTCTTTCTTGTAGCAACTCATTAGTAACCTCAACCAGTTTCATCTCTTGCACACCCATGTTTTTCAAAGCAGTAGCTAACTGTAAAGCTAATTCTTTTTCTGCCGCACAATAAAGGATTACTGTTACTTTTGTTTTACCTCGATAACCATGCACAAAAGGTTCGGGATAACAACCAATGACCGCATTTGTTCCTTGTAACATCTGCCAAGGATGATAGTCCCACCAGACCTTTTCTCCGGGTTCGAGTAAATAATCTAATGCACCCACGTCAGCAAAAATACCATTGACAAAAAAGAACCAATCTTGCCTAGGCTTACCTAACCCGCCGGATTGGGAACGTAAAGAGCCCATCCCTTGCACATAACTGCCCCCATAGGCTGTTTCTACTTCATCCGGAAAGATATGATTGAGCCCATCCATCACTGACATTTTAGGCTTAAAAGGTACTTCCTTCTCTGCGAGCATAACAGCACCATAGTCCTGACTAATCCGTAAAAAAACAGTTTCTTTTCCTTCTTTTTTTCCCTTAGGAAAAGGCTCTTCCGATTCCTTATTTAACTTCTCGACGTCCTTCTCTTTCTCTAAGTCCTCTACGCCGGCAACTTCCTCACTTGTTTCACTGGGGATAGATTGTACTACAGTTTCTTTTTCCCCTGTAGAAACAGGGGGCTCACTGCTCTGCTTATTACAAGCAGGGAAAAAAAACAAAAACGTGGTCAATATTAAAAGCGATAATCCCCTTTTTTTCATCAGTAAGCCTCCCCTATTTTACTACAGAGTTTTTCTCTTTCCCCTAATCCCAACAATTACCTAACGCAATTATAATTATTTAACAACCATTACCGTTTGTGTAGCAGGAAACCAAGTTACAGTTGCGCCCAAATTATTTACAACATAACGAAGTGGTACTAAAGTTCGTCCCTCTTCAATCATTGCCGGTACTTCCAGACCCGGTCCTGTTTTACCTACTACTAACTTCAAAAGTTTATCTTGAAAATGCATTTCTACCGTTCTAATATCCTCTTTCCACTGTACCTCAGCTCCCATTCCTTCAGCCACAAAACGCAAAGGAACCATCGTCCTATTTTCAATTAAACAAGCCGGCACATCAACTTTCTTCTTTGTATTATTAATAAGTACTTCCGGTTCATTTATAACTAACACAATCTTTAATAAATCTTCTGCTTTAACTACACTATACAAACTAAAGTTTTCCGTATAAAAAGTGAATTTTTCACTTGTCACGTCATAAGTACCGCCTAACTTTACTGCCTGCAGATTACCCCAACGATCCTTTACATAACGCACCGCCGTTAATAAATTGACATCTTCTTCGGTAATTTCTAACCCTGAAAGGTCAAGCGTAATCTGTACCGGTTCAGGGAAACCGGTGATTGTTTCCGTATATACTTCCTCTTTTTCTTCGGTTTTGACAATCTCTGCTTTAAGTTCTACTACCTGAACCCCAATATCTTCAAGACCACAACCTTGTCTTAATGCACTTTCTATTATTTCCTTTTTTTCTGCAGCACTAAGAGCTTTTGCTCCTAAATTAAGCCAAGTTTTCTCTTCTGC
>DUTO01000072.1 GCA_012842035.1 Clostridia bacterium
CTGAGAAACAAATCTAAGTGGTACTAAAGTACGATTATCGGCATTGATCAATGGTTTTTGGTCAGGAAAAACCACTTCTACCTCATCCACATAAACACGTACATCAGATGCAGTAGCCAAAACAGGTAGAGCTAACCCCAACATTACTCCTAAAAGCAAAATCATGACTCTCTTTTTCTTCATTATTTCTTCCTCCTCAACAAAGAAAAAGGCTATTGAAGTAAAATCTCCATAGCCTTTTTCTAACATTACTCTTCCATATATGCTATATTTTAACAGATTTCTTTTTCTTGTCAATTCATTAGTTGTTTCCTCTGATTAAAGAAAGTTCGATAAGCCAAATAACAAGCTATAAAAGAAGCAATTGCCGTAGTCGAAAGCATCATAAAGGTAACCATAATCTGATAACGAATAGCCATTACGGGCGAAACACCCGCCAAAATAAGCCCAGTCATCATACCGGGCAAGGCAACAATTCCTAAAGTTTTAGCCGAATCAATTGTAGGTAGCATTCCCGTACGAATAGCATCCCTAATTATCTCCAAAGATGCCGGTAAAATATCTGCTCCTAAAGCTAATTTTGCTTCTACTTCTTCTCTTTTATCTTTAAAATCAGAAGTCAAGCGCCGATAACAAAGCCCTAAGGCAATCATGGCATTACTAATAATCATGCCCCCAATAGGAATAATTTGGAACGGCTCATATTGTATCGCTCCAGATAACAAAAGCACGGATAAAGTAATAGTTGCTCCTATGGCAATAGAAACAAAAGAAATCAACAAACCATTCCTAATCCTCTTCCCTCTTTTAGCCGCATTATAAGCTGCATTAAAGGTCATAAAAACAAGTAATAATGTTGTAAACACAGGACTTTTCTGTCCGAAAACATATTCAAGAATATAACCTACAATAATGAGCTGAATAATAGCTCTCCCCACACTGATTAACGTTTCTTTTTCCAATCCCAATTTTTGAAAATAAGAAAACAAAAGAGAAACTATCACCAATGAAGAAGCCATAAAAAGAGAAGATATACTAATCGCCGCCCCTGAATTCATCTTAAAACCTCCTCAGCTTTGATTTTACCATTGTCAAGTGTTAATAATTTATGAGCATATTTTCTACTCTGTTCTAAGTCATGAGTTATCCATAAAACGGTGGTACCTGTTTGGTTTAAGGAACTAATGACTTTTTCCACAAGTAAAGTATTCGTAACATCTAATGCTGAACTTACTTCATCCAAAAGTAAGATTTCCGGCTTAAATAACAATGTTCTAATTAAGACGATTCTCTGTTTTTCACCACCGGAGAGACTTTGTACATCCTTTTTCATAAATTCAAAATTTAAATTTAAACTAGAAAATAAGGCTTCTACTCTGGCTAAGTCAACTTTTTGCTTTCTGATTAAATAAGGAAAAGAGAGATTATCCGCCACTGTATCCCCAAACAGGCAAGGTGTTTGTGCACAGTAAGCAATCTTTCTCCTTAACTCTAGCGGGCTATATTCTCTAAAGTCTTTCCCCTTAAAGAAAATCTCCCCCTCCGTAGGACTTAACAAATGAGCACAAAGCTTCAAAAATGTACTTTTGCCACTACCCGAAGGGCCCACAATAGAAAGATAATCACCCCTATCTATTTGTAATGATATATTTTTAAGAATCTCTTTATTTTTACTCTGATACGATACATTTTGCAATTCTAGCAAAGTCACTATCAACACCTCCCCAAAGGGCAACATACCTTTGTGGATATATTTGTCCTTGAACCCTTGTTATTAATAAAAAATTCACTTTGTTTAAATTTCCCAAGAATCTCCTGCACATAAGGGAAGGCACTTGCTACCCAAAAAGCGCTTTATCTCTGTAATAGCAACAATACCTGTGCAATGCAGTGGTACAACGTTTCGTATATCTAGCTTCATTATATATTGTATAGTCTTTTGCAGACGCTGAGGACTAACACTACCTAAATGCATTCCCGCTACTAAGGTATCAATTTTTTTACCAGGGAATAAGTTTAAGGCATGATTTAAGCAATTCGCCACACCGGGATGACTACAACCCAAAAAGATACAAAGCCCTTGCTCGGTATCAAAAATTAACATTTGTTCATCTTTCAGTAAATCAACAGACTTGTCTGCTTCCTCTCCGAGATAAAACCCTGTAGATACCTCTTCAAAATCCACGGTCTGCGGTATTTCTCCACAAAGCATCACCTGAGGAGCGAGCTGATAATTCCCACGTGTAAAGACAATCTTATTTTTGATCACACTATAGTCATGAAGCGACCACGGGATGCCAACCTGTTGATAGCCCTTTTTATCAGGAGTTACCTTATAACGTTTGGCAAAAGCAGCTTGATGCACATAAACTTGCGGAAACCCCTTTGTTTGAGGAAAGTGAATCAAACCACCACCATGGTCATAATGTCCATGGCTAAGCACAATACAATCTGTTTTCTTTAAATCCACTCCCATTTGTACAGCATTATGGCAATAGACCTCAGATTGCCCAGTATCAAAAAGCACATTAAAACCTTCATGTTCAATAAAAATTGCTAAACCATGTTCAGCTAAAAGCCCACGTTTATTTACCCGATTGTCTGTAAGAATATGTATCTTCATTTCTACAACGACCCCTTTCTCTATTCCTGGAAATAATCATTATTAATTTATCTATATTTTACTATACCCTGCATAGAAAACCTACAATCATGGCAAAATTATAATGGAGGTGGTCATTTTGGCACTAAAATTAACAGCCAAAGAAAAAATGCTTCTGCAAGACCAAAAGGCTCATGAGGAACTTTGTATCCAAAAATATCAAAATTATTCTAATCAAGCCCAAGACCCTCAATTAAAACAACTCTTCGACTCTTTAGCCCCAAAAGAACAAGAACACTTGAATTCTATTAATCAAATTCTCGCCGGTCAAGTTCCCAATATCCAACAAAGCCAACAAGCTGGACAACAAATGCCCCAAATTGGTCAACAAGGACAACAAAATCAGCAAACACAAATGCTGGGAGGAACTATGGCTAATCAAAATGATAGCACCTTGTGTTCTGACATGTTAGCCACAGAAAAATATGTTTCCGGAACTTATGACACAACAATTTTTGAATGTATTGATACTAATGTTCGGCAAGTACTAAATCATATCCAAAAAGAAGAACAAGAACATGGAGAACAAATTTTCAACTATATGCAAAGCAAAGGAATGTACAATCCACAGTAAAAACAAGCCCCAACCCCATTATCCGGTTCGGAGCTTGTTTTTTGCATACCCCCCCCAATTAACATCTTAATGGTGAATTTGCTTATCCTTTTCTATTTTCTTCTGCCTCTTTGCTTTATATTTCCTTTCTATATATTCACTAACCTTTTTTGCCCTAAATATTAATTTACCCGGTTTAGTCTGTATTTTCACTTCACCCAAATTACTAAGGTCCTCCATTAAAGGTAAGCTAATTGAAGGACTTTTCGTCATACCCAGGAGCTGACTAGGATAAACACTTCTGTGCCCTGACGCCACATAACTAACGACACAAGCAGTAGCTGCATATACACCAATTTGCGCACCAAAAATCTCAATCGCCATTACAGATGCCGTAATCGGAGTATTATTTGCCCCCGAAAACAAGGCCACCATACCAATAGCCGCAAAAATTTCTGGATTAAGATTGAAAAAACCGGCAAACGCACTTCCAGCAGTAGACCCTATAAATAAAATAGGGGTTAAAATACCGCCACTTCCCCCCATACTTAAAGTGATCGAAGTAAATAAAATCTTTAAAAGAAAGGCCGCCGGGAATATTTCTGCACCATGAATTGCCTCTTCAATAGTCTCTGTACCCAATCCCAAATAATCTGTTGAAGTTGCCAAGGCTAAGAGTACCAAAATTGTTCCCCCCAGCAATCCTTTGAAAGGCGCCCATATTTTAAGACGCTTTGCCAATCCTTCGGCCATTTTCAAAGTTTCTACTAGAATAAAGGCAACAATTCCGAAAAATAAACCACTAACCAGAACTTTCAGAAAAAAAACTTCTTGGAAACCTCCGAAAATATGTAGCTCTTTATAAAAATAAGTAATCCCCCAATATTTAGTTACTTGAAAGCTAATAATTGCCGAAACAAGTGCCGGAAAAAGCATTTCGTGCATAATTTTCCCCAAAACGAGTACTTCTACGGCAAAAAGCGCCCCCGCAATTGGGGTACCAAAAACAGCCGAAAACCCAGCACTTACACCACAAACTACTATTTTTCTCCTATCTTCCTTATTAACTTTAAATAAATCCGCTAAACTAGAAGAAAGTCCGGCCCCGATTTGGACACAAGGTCCTTCTTTACCGGCAGAGCCGCCAAAAGCAAGCGTAATAATTGCCGTTACTAACTTAACAGGGGCAACTAAAATATCAATTTTTCCCCACCGCTTATGAATGGCCTCGATAACTTTTTCTGTACCATGCCCCTCCGCATCAGATGCCAGATATTTCACCAAAAAACTACTAACAAACAAGGCCACAGGTAGAAATAGAAAATAATACTGTTTTACTTGAACTAACCCTATACTCCAGTCCAAAGCCTTTAAAAAAATCGCAGCACCACAACCCACAACCAAACCGGTAATTGTAGAAAGAAGAGTCCATTTAATGATACTGACAAAAAGGACTGCTTCTTCCATTGCTGTCTTCTTCATCCTTTACACCCCATTCCCCTTTCTCTCTTACTCACTATAGTTAAGATACCAAATGCGATAAAAATAAGCAAAGAGATTATTTGTTACTTAAAGATTGGTAATTTCTCAAGTCCCAGCAAATTATTAATTTAGTAAAAAATACTGCCCGAACCAAATAAAATAAAAAGCAAGAAAAATTAAAAACAGCCCACAAACTATTATCACAATTCTATAAATCTTGTCACTAAAGACTTCTTTGCCACTGGCAATTACCCAAGAAACCCCACTATACCAAAGAAGATCCGCTAAAAAATGTCCACACAAAAATACTCCTAAAGCTACCCAGCCTGCTTGTAAAGCGATAGAAATATAAGCAAGACCAATTGTGGCCCACCAAAGAATCCAGTAAGGATTGGAAACACTAACGAGGGCTCCAGCAAAAAGCAAAGATTTCCTCGCGGGCTTTCCCTGAGCAGCTATTTCCAAAGAAATTTTATGCTGCCAAGCATTGATAACCATAGCTCCCCCCATCCATAATAAAACAAATCCCCCCACAATAGCTATACTTCCTTTAACTAATGGTTTTAGTAGTATTGGTCCTAAGCCACAAGTTAAACCGATTACCAGAATCAATTCCAACAAACCATGTCCTAAAATAAGGAGGGGGCCCACCTTCGCCCCTTGTTTATAAGATTCATTAATATCGACGACTAACAAAGGACCCGGCATTAAGGCTCCGGAAAATCCCAATAATAAAGCTGTAATAAAAAGAGTACTTAAATTCATCATTCCTCCCCCAAAAGATCCACAATCCATTTATTCTGTATCCAACAAAACCAACACCACGATCATCTACACGAAAAAGCTGCCAATTATCTTTTACCAAATATGCCGCAAAGACCCTCTTTCTATTTTTTACCAGCTAACTTCATAATTCTCTCTCTTTCACAGTATTTCATGTATATGTGCTTTATGTCTTGAGAAATAACGGAAGTAATCAACAAATTATTTTATATATAATTAAAGAGGGTAAAATAAAATTTCCACTGTTCGTTTAGAAAAACTTAGAATTTCTATCGGTTAACTCAAGATAGAAAATACAAATACGATTGCGGATTTGGATAAAGTCCGTATAATGGTGTAAATTAGTGAAGCCACTTTTACCCTTTTTTCACCAAGCCTGGAGAGTTGGCAGCAATCTTTTCATTAATGTCTTAAGAGATGGGCATCCCTTCGATAATTTTGCGAATCTCACCATTAAGTTCACCAATTTTATCTCACTCTTCCACCTTTAGAAACGATAACTGATCAAGCAATTCGTTAATCGATAACGTTGTTCCAATGATTCTTTTAAAGGCTTCAGTAGAAATACAAAAGCCATCTCATAAATCTGATTACAAACGAATACCCAAATATCAATTTATCTGCTCAAAAATAGCTTTTGAATACCCTGCTATATCTCCGGGAGTAAGCATACAGAATTTCTCTTTCACTGCGACAAAATATTCTCCAATCAGTTCTTTAGATATTATACGATCCGAATGTGCATCCACCGGCAACCCATCCCTGGTATGCAGCCATGGTTTTTCTAAATGCGTAAACCCTTCTAATGTTTTTCCGCTATAACAGCAAAAGTTCTTAATAATACTGTCCAGTATTGCTTTTTCAGAAGTTATAAACATAGATTCATCAAAATCCTCAACGCTTTCAATAGGGTCAAACCGATAGGATGAATATCTGTTATACACATTCCTATAAACCGGTCCATGAACCCATGCCTCACAGTCTTCGTTAAAAAGAAACCGTCCTTCGAAAGCATAATAAAAGCCCTGGGCATAATACAATGCCTTTTGTAAAGCCAATGGAGTAATATCCTGACATCTATACTGCAGATATTGGATTATTAAATCCAGCTTTGAACCTGTGTTATTTTCTTCTCCAAGCAATTCCTGTATCTTTCGTTTACTTTTTTCATATGCCTGCAGTGATTTTAGATTATCCTTATTTTCCTCTAGTAAAGCCTTATAATATGCAGGATCATCATAAATCTTTTGAAGGATATCCGAATACTGTTTTACAGGCATATCTCCGTCACAATATCTCGAAAAAGTCATTTCTCCCCAACCTAAAAGCAATGACAACGGACGTTTCCCAATATTATATTTTGGAGGTATTTCTAATATCTTCTCCAACGAAATAATACCGTTCTTTTGACGGTAAGTATCATACAAAGCCTTCAGATTTTCGTCCTCAATATCCGCTACATAGACTTCACTCCCACATTCTGTGCATACAACCCTCTTTCCGGCGTACTCATATTCTTCGCCTTTAAGCTTTCCCTTCATCAATATAGTCTCTATTGAATATTCAACATCTCTTCTGCATTCCTCGCAAAATGTCTTATTCTTATTCATAAAGCGGCCTCCTTTCAATCTTTCTGATTAATCATCACAAAAGATAATCAATCAGTTTGTTACGCTTATGAAATGATAGGACAACCACCCGTTTTCTACTATCGCTATCAATAAGATTAAATTTCGTATAAATGTCAACCAACTCCTCGATGCCATCAAAGTTAAATAACATAACCTGGGGACAAAATACATATAACATCTCTTGTTCGAATCCTAATTTTGTATTTTGCAATGAGTGACAGAAATCTTCCGCTTCAATTTTTAATAGAATCTCTTTCTGTCTTCTACTGCTTAGATTATATTCATTTATGAAATCTATATTTTCTTGCCTATTCTCATTTTTTGATATAATAAATCTACCTTCTCTAACACAGTCTTGTATCATTGCCAAAATCTCAGCAATCTGCTCCCGGGAATAGTTCTGATTGTAGTGTTGATTCATTGCATCACCTCTTTATGATACAATCATACTTTATTTTATGCTTATAGTCAAGTTTCTATGCACCAATTAGTGCGTTTTTAAAATTAAGCTCAAATTAGAAAAATAACTTCCACCCCTATCATATATAAAGGTAGAAGTTAATCTTACAAAAAACAGTAGGAATTAAGTCTCATGGCTACTCATAAACACTTTTTCAATTAACGATAAGTTAAATTTTCGCTTAATGCTCTTTTTGTGCTTTTACAAAGGCTGCAAAGTCCATCTCCTTTCCGGAGATGATTGTCTTGCCGGAAAATCTGTACATCAAAGTATAATCTTTGCTTCTTGCCAGTTCAGGATGACAAGGGATATAGACAAGTTCAATTTTAGTTACTGTCGATTTATCAGCCGCAAATCTGTCTCCATAAGAATATCCGAACAAATTATCGATGGTCATGATATAATCATTTTCCAATAGCATTTGTTTAGCCTCTTTGGGAGATATCAATTTAATTTTTTCCCCCGTGGCTTCCATAGGCATCTTGCTATCTACTGACCACAGTGTACCATCCTGGTATAGACTGATCACCAGATACGATACATAGCCGGGGTAACTAGGAGTAACTACCGGTATTCCCTCATAGATGAAGGGGAAACCTATCGTCTGAAGTTCTTCTCCACCTGTAGGAAGTATCCACGGCTTGCCCAGCGACCCGGGAACGACCGGGATGTTATGGGCAATGTCTTGAGCAATTTGGATAGCTTTTTCTTCAGACAGTTGTTTTGTCGTACTGTGTTTTGACCCACGATAAAGCCAGCCATAGTCATAAGAAGTGTAGTGCAGCTCTTCCCCTTTTGTACCCTCGATAAAATTCTCCTCTTCACTTTTTTTCTCTATACCAAAAAATGAAGCAAGGCTTTCAAGTTCTACTTGAGTTAAGCTATGTTGTCTTTCAGCTATTAAATTAGCCTCTTTTCGATACTTGGGAAGCCTTGTTTTAATTATAAAATTGGCGGCATTTTTCATTTCGGGTTTTTTTAGCAGAGGAAGAGAGGCGGTAAAATCTTGGGTTGACCCTTGTAAAGTAAGCTTTCCTGAAAATATACAGGTAGGCACAAGATAAGGAGTATAATCTATACCGTAAGCCAGTTGATGGGCAATCTCTACAGCTTCGATAGAGGCAACACCTTTTTCGCCCCAATATCTTTTGACATCTAATCTTCCTTCACCGCGGTTTAAAGCCTCTATGGCTTCAGCGTAATCAGCCAGAGGGATTTCGGAAGTCCCTTTTAGCTCCGGCCAATTATAGGAAGCATTTATTACTTGACCATCAGTACCTATGAATAGCCGAATCCGCCTGCCTGTTTCAACTGATTGGTTTGCATCCGGACTAGATTCAGGGATAAACATAACGTTAAACCCCAAAGCCACAGGAATATCGCTATTCCTTGTATCTTCAACGGTTATTTTATACTTTTCACGAGGGAGCTGCTCCAACTTTTTTAACCATTCTTTAGCTATATCTTTGGCCATTTCCTGCTCAATCTTTTGAGCATCTTCCACATTTTCTTTGATATTACCCTCTTCTAAATCACTAACCAGCTCATCAAATTCATAGTCCCTATATTCATACTCCCAGACCCCACTTTTGGGCCAGACCATAAGATAATGTGTATCACTGCTGATTGAAAAAAATTGACTCACCATTTCTTCTTTACCCGTTACCTCCGGATTTTTCATACCCATGGCCTCAGCCATACGAAGGTAATCCTCAACCGTAGTAAATTTGTTTTGCAAACAAAATATCTGCCCTTTTTGTGGTGCAGTAGGCAAATCCCCCTTAACTTCAAACCTCACATTCCTAAGGGTATCAAACCCCGCATCAAGAGCTAAATCACTGCCTCCTAGAGCAAATACCTGTGTTGGCAAAAGTAATGAGCTCATTTCGGCATCATTGGTTTCTCTTAAAGGTAAAAAAGTAATCACCAGTAAAACAGTCGCAGCGATAGCCCCCCACTTAATAAATAGACCTTTTTTCTTTCGCTTCGCAAGATTTGTTTCGTTGTATTTGAATTTTAGCTCTTCCCAAAGCCTATTTTTAAACTCTTCATCCACTTGGACATCTGTTAAATTACCCAATCTCTTGCCTATATCAAGTTCCAACTCTAAAAAATCCTTTTCCTGATTATCCATTACTTTTCGCCATCCTTTCCTTCATATTATTTAATCCTCTATAAGCCAGCTGTTTAACAGCGCCTTCGGACTTCCCCATGATTTCCGCCACCTGACGAATACTTAAATCCTGGACATATCTCAAAAGTAATACCTGTTGCTGTTCTTCGGTTAGTTGGTAAAGTATTTGTAGGATTGTTAGCTTATCATCAATTTTCCCAGAAAAGTCTACATCATTGTTGTCAAAACAACAGGGTAAAGCACATTCGGCATAGGAACTCTTGCGCCAATTATCGATAATGATATTAGAACACACCTTATACAGCCAATTCTTGAAGGAAA
>DUTO01000073.1 GCA_012842035.1 Clostridia bacterium
AAACTCTCTGCCCCGTAGTAGGAAACTGTTTTAAAACATTCTTTGAATTTTTATAACTACAATGTTCGGACCACATGACACCGAACATCCCTAATTCTACTTCATTGGGCTCCCTGTGCATTATTTCTTTAATTAATTCATATTCCTCATCAGAAAGCCCCATTTCTCGCCAAAGTCCTTCCTTCACCGTTCTGCACCTCCCTGCCACCATTCTACCAAAGAACTAAAAAGTTTTTTCCCATCCACGCCACCTAAAATAGCCTCCACACATCTTTCCGGACGAGACATCATTCCTAAAATATTCCCTTGTTCATTAATAATACCAGCAATATTATTTAAAGAACCATTAGGATTACTCTCCGGAGTTATCTCCCCCTGCTCATCACAATAACGTAAAACTATCCTGCTTTCTTTCTCTAAACTCTCCAAAGTTTCCTTAGCAACAACAAAACAACCTTCCGCATGAGCGATAGGCATTTTTACTATTTCTTTTTCCGTACAAAGATTAGTAAAAGGTGTCTGGGTTTGTTCTACCCGTAAATATGTATTTTGGCACTGAAAACGCAAACTGGAATTTCTAATTAAAGCACCCGGTAAAAGCCCAGCTTCCGTAAGAATCTGAAAACCATTACAAAGACCTAAAATCAACCCCCCTTGTTTACCGAAGGCAATAACTTGTTTCATTATTGGTGAGAAACGAGCAATTGAACCAGGGCGCAAATAATTACCATAAGCATAACCACCCGGAATAATTACACAATCTACCCCTTGCAAATCTTCTTCTGCATGCCATAAATAGGTCACCGCTTCCTTTAAAACCTGCTCTAGAGCATAATAACAATCTGTGGCTCCATGGGAACCGGGGAACACTACTATACCGAATTTCATACTTCTACCTCCACTAATTCCACTTGATAATCTTCAATAACGGGATTAGCCAAAAGCCGCGAGCACATTTCTTTTACCTGTGCTTCGGCCTCTTGAAGCTCTTCACCCCTCAGTAAAATTTCCATATGTTTACCCATGCGAACATCTTCTACTTCCTGATAACCTAAAGACTTTAGAGCCTTATGCACAGCATTTCCTTGCGGGTCTAAAATACTTTTTTTATAAGTAATGGTTACAACCGCTTTAAACACCCTTTTTCCTCCCTTCAATTTTCACTACTAATTATTCAATTTCCCTAACTAATTTTTGAATTTTTTCATCTTTCTTCGTCACTTCCACAGCTAATTGCTCTTTATATTCTATTAATTTTTGACGCAAAACATTATCCTTAATACTTAAAATCCGAATAGCCAGCAATGCCGCGTTTTTAGCTCCATCAATAGCCACCGTAGCTACAGGCACTCCCGAAGGCATTTGTACCATGGCATACAGAGCATCTACTCCTTGCAAAGCAGTAGCATTAATCGGTATCCCGATTACCGGCAAGGGAGTTACCGCGGCTAATACACCGGGTAAATGAGCAGCAGCTCCGGCTCCGGCAATAATCACCTCAAAATTTTTTTGATGTGCTTCCCGTGCTAACTGTAAAGCACGTTCTGTAGTACGATGTGCTGAAGCAACATAAACTTCATAATCTACAGCAAATTCCCGTAATATTACTAAAGCCTTTTTCATAATAGACCAATCGGAATCACTGCCCATAATTACTAATACTTGATTCGCCAAAAAAATCCCCCTTCCTTCTCTATCACTAGCATTTCTTAATCTACTTACTCCTAACCATTATAATATCATGATTAAAACATTTTAGGTATTTATTTCATAAAAAAAAGTGAGCCCTATGAACTACTCACCATTATCTTAATACAAATTCATCCAATAGACCATAAAAACCTGATAAGCCACTATCAGACTTTATCTCAAATAGATTAGCTTTGTTTTCAAAAAACATAGTGACCGGAGTTAACAATCCTGAAAAAATCGTTTTAGATTTATGGAATCAATTGTCTAATCAAAATAAAGTTAGTTATAATTCATTAAATAACGATGATATTATCATTAAAACAGTAGAATATAATAAATCATAAATCCAAATCATCCCAAGGAATGATTTTGGCGTATTTTACCCATCTGTTATTGGCATCCAATTTTCCGCCAAAAAGCAAAAAGTAATCGTCAATAGTCATTAATAGTGATCATGCACCTTACTTTTGGTTGCTTTGTTATGACTGATTGAAAATCTATTATTTTCGCCATGCCTTCCCCCTCCTTATGTGTAGTTAATTATCTTTTTCAGCTGTGTTTGTGCCTGCTCCTGGTTCGCTATCCACCCGCACCGCGTGAAGGCAGCAGGCTATGCGGGCATGGTGCCGATAAAGGCACCGGTTGTTACTTATGTAGTTGGGTCGTCTTATTAATTTTATTAATCCAGTTTTCTTTTGCCTGCCTGCAGTCTATCGACGTAGGCTTTACACAAGGAAATAATTCTCCGTTGGTATGGCGATAGTCGTGTTGAACTTCTGTATTTCTTGAAATGTTACTTACATATGCTGTGTATTACTCCTGACCATTGGTTAGGTACTTTGGGTTTAACATTTTCCTTCCTCCTATCTGCTTTGAACTATTGTTATCTGGAATTCGTGTCCTCCTGGGATATAAACTACGATCCCTTTATCGCTTGTGAGAATTCCGGTGTCCTCGTAGCTGCGGGCATCCGTTCCGTCTAGTGTATTTCAGGGTCTCCGTACCAAAGTGAAAGTAAAACGTTTTGAATTTCTTTTGCGGTTAAGTTTCTCATTCTTATCTCCTCCTGCTCTATACCCTTTTGTTTATATTGTAAACGCTATTGTTTATCCAGTCAATAACTTTATTAATGTTTCTCAATAAACTGGAAATATATGCATTGATTTATTAAACGAATTCCTTTATAATGAGAATATCGAAAGGAGTGGTTATATGTCAGTGTCTGAACAGCTGAAAATTCTTTGTGTGAAACTAGATATTAGTGTGGCTGAACTCGCCAGGTTATTCGGTAGAAGCCCCCAGGCTTTCAGTCAAAAAATGAAGCGGGAAAGTTTCACCGTTAATGAATTGAAGGAAATAGCTGAGGTTGCAGGCTGCAAATATGTAGGTTCCTTTGAATTGCCAAATGGCGAAAAGGTAGAATATTAATAGATTGGAGGGGCTGCGTATGAGCAGTAAGAGCTCTTATACATGCCATGTTTGCAGGAAAGCCTTCACCATGGCAATATCAAACGCTGGATATCCTGGCGGAAAAGACCGGGAAAGTATATATTGTCCTTGGTGCGATGCTGAAAATGACACCATAGTGACAAGTGGAATTGTATCCACCTATAAAGTGTCTGCGGAAGGGGGTAATGATAAATGAAATTAATCGAAAAAGTGGATCGTTGTCATGCTGCTATAAACGCGGTTCGCCCTTTTGAAGGCCATATGCTAGAACAGCTAAAAGATTACTACCGCATAGGTCTTACTTGGTCGAGTAATGCCATTGAAGGCAATACCCTTACTATTAGTGAAACAAAAGTAGTGCTTGAAGATGGTCTTACGGTTGCTGGCCGTCCGCTCCGGGATTTCTATGAAACGGTTAGCCATGGCAAGGCTTATAATTTTATGTTTACCTTAATTGGAGAGAAGCGTATTTCCGCAGCTGATATAAAAACTATGCATCGCCTGTTCTATAAAGAAATTGATGAGGAAAATGCCGGTACCTGGCGGAAAAAACCGGTTATAGTTTCTGGTTCAGATTACGTTTTTCCTCATCCTGATGAATTGGATCAGCAAATGGCGGAACTGGATGCCTGGATCGCAAACGAAAGGTACAAATATCATCCAGTAACCTTTGCTGGCCTGCTCCATCTTAAATTTGTAAGCATTCATCCTTTTATTGATGGGAATGGTAGGGCGAGCCGCCTTATTATGAACCTTGCGCTCATCCAAGACGGCTACCAATTGGCTATTATTCCCCCGGTGCTCCGGACCGAATATAACGATACTATCCGCCAATATCAAAATAAAGGTAACGCTGAACCTTTCTGTGATTTTATTACAGAGCGTGTTTATGAAACTCAAAAAGAAATTATGAGGCTACTCCATATTCCTTTCCCCGAGTTGTCATAAAAACAAACGGGATCCTTTACCAGGATTCCGCTTTTAATATATATCCTTATTGCCCATGATTTTTACCGATCCATAAATGCAAGAGAGCCTTCACTGGGTTAATTCCCGGAGGCTCTTCGTACTATTATCATATTTTTTAATGCTTATGGTTTGCAGCATTGAAGCGCTTAATATTCACTGAGGAATAGGATAGTCGAGCGGATCTATCCCACTCGGTAATAATCCAGATTCTCCCCTTGCTAGTTTAGTAAGCTGCAGCAATGAACCTAAAATCTAACAATATCAAGGATTTACAAGCAATTCAGTAGTCCTTTAAGTTCTAGCTTTTCTCTTAAAAAATTATAGGCGATTCTATTATCCTTACAATCTTTATACCAAAACTCCCCCAAGTCTAGAAATGCTTTTGCCTTTTTAGCAATTCCTAAGATATCGTCCTGCTCTAATTCATTATAATTATCTAAAATTATCTTATCCCAACCATTATCCTTCCTGTATTCACTTATCCAATCCTGCTTTCTACTCATGTCATATATGGCATCTTTTAAATTCTTGCTTATATCAGGCTTCTTATTTCTAATAGTTCTAAATTCACTTTCTATAATATCCGATTTGGGAGGTTTGTTTAAAAACATATAGCCCAAAGGTACCTTTAAAAAGTTTGTCAATTTTTTTAGCTGCCTAAAAGTTGGAAAATCGTCTTGACTTAACCAACTTTCAATGTTTCTGAATCTAATCTTAATTTCTTCGAAATCTTTTTGAGACTCTTTAATTGCCCATTTGTATATTTCTTTCTTAACTTTTATTTTGGTTACTCCGGCCATATGAGAACCTCCTTTCTTCTATTTACTGTCAAATTTTTTCCCTTATAAATCCTTTAAAACCATCACACATATACCGCTTGATGAAATGATACTACTCCCATTCAATAGTTCCCGGAGGTTTAGAAGTAATATCATAAACTACTCGATTAACTTGAGATACCTCTTGCACAATACGATTAGAAATCTGTTCTAATAAAGCATAAGGTAAACGAGCACATATGGCCGTCATGGCATCAACACTGGTTACAGCCCGCAAAATAATGGGATAAGCATAAGTTCTTTTCGATTAGAAGTGTAGGAGTAAAG
>DUTO01000074.1 GCA_012842035.1 Clostridia bacterium
AGCGCAGATTTGAAAAAGTTGCCGAAGTTGATGGTATCTATATTTATGATGACTACGCTCATCATCCTTCGGAATTAAAGGCTACTTTAGCTGCAGCGAAAAGAGTAGGGGCAGAACGAGTAGTAGCAGTATTTCAGCCCCATCGTTTTTCGCGAACTCAGTGTTTAAAAGAAGAGTTTGGTACAGCGTTTCAAGATGCCGATGTTTTGGTGATGACCGAAATATATGCAGCAGGTGAAAAACCGCTTAATGGAGTTAATGCCCATTTATTGATTGAAGAAATACAAAAACAAACAGGGCAAGAAGTTAAATATATCCCTGATAAAAATTTAATTGCTGGGCAACTCACGGAAATGGTGCGACCGGGAGATTTAGTTTTAACGTTAGGCGCCGGCGACATTTGGCTAGCCGGTGTAACTTTACGTGAATTATTAATGAAGAAGGGAAAAATAGTTTCTTAAAGTTAGGGATAGATTGAGGAGATAAGGATGAACATTGAGGAGTTTTATAAATTATTACAGAAAAAAAATTATGGGTCTCTTTTTTTAAAGGAACCTTTAAAAAAATATACAACTTGGCGAGTAGGTGGTCCGGCCGACCTTCTCTATCGACCGACAAAGGTCGGGGAGTGTGCTGATGTTTTGCAATTAGCTTGGCAACATCAAATTCCGGTAACTATTTTAGGGGTAGGTTCTAATGTTTTAGTTGCGGATCAAGGCCTTAAAGGTTTAGTTGTTTTAACAGAAGGGTTTCGCCAAATAGTTTGGCAGGAAAATTTGGTTACCGTAGGTTCTGGTGTTTTGTTATCTCACTTGAGTCGTTTGGCTGCGGAAAAAGGTTTAGCAGGATTAGAATTTGCTGCTGGTATTCCCGGTTCTCTAGGTGGAGCCGTAGTGATGAATGCGGGTGCTTATGGTGATTCCTTGGAGCAGGTTATTGTAAGTGTAAAATCTTTAGACCTGGAGGGTAAGCCGAAAACTTATGAGAAGGCGGAGTTAGCTTTAGGTTATCGCGATAGTATTTTTAAACGGAGAAAGGAATTAATTGTAGAAATAAAGTTAGCCTTACAAAGAGGGAATATTGCGGAAATTAAGGCCCAAATGGCGAGGTGTCTTAATTTACGTCGTGAAAAACAGCCTCTGGAATGGCCTAATGCCGGTAGCGTTTTTAAGAATTCAGGTCAGGGAGCAGGACGGTTAATTGAGGGTGTAGGGGCTAAAGGTTGGCGTGTAGGAGATGCTCAGATTTCTGAAAAACATGCTAATTTTATTGTAAATCTTGGTGAAGCTAAAGCTAGCGAAATTATGACTTTGATCAAGGAGGTGCAAAAGGCGGTAAAAGAAAAGTATAATGTGGACTTGGAAACTGAAGTTGTCTTATGGGGTTTTGTAGACAACAGGAGGTGACAGTTATTGGAGAAGTATGTGATTGTGGGCGGGAATAAGTTGTCAGGAACTGTATGTGTGAGTGGTGGAAAGAATTCAGTTTTGACTATCTTGCCCGCTTGTCTTTTGTCTAAGGGGGTTTGTACGATTCATGACGTTCCTAAGTTGAGTGATGTTAAAGTTATGCAAGAAGTTTTACTCTGTTTAGGTGCTAAGGTGGAGCTTAATGGTAAGACGATGGTGGTAGATGCGACTAAGGTTAGTACGGTGGAATTGCCGGATAGATTAACTAGGATGATGCGCGCTTCTAATTTAGTGATGGGACCACTTCTTTCCCGTTTTCATCATGTTAAATTAGCTTATCCCGGTGGTTGTTCCATTGGTTCTCGTCCTATGGATCAACATTTAAGAGGATTAAAACTTTTAGGGGCACAAATTATAGAAAAACATGGTTATATCGAAGCTAAAGCAGAGCGTTTGGTGGGTAGTGAGATTTGTCTTGACTTTCCTAGTGTGGGTGCTACGGAAAATTTAATTATGGCCGCTACTTTAGCCCAAGGGGAAACTACGCTTAGAAATGCTGCTCGTGAGCCGGAAGTTGTTGATTTACAAAACTTTTTAAATAAGATGGGGGCTAAAGTCAGGGGAGCAGGTACAGATGTCCTTAAAATTGAGGGTATCTCGGAATTAGGTTCAGCTGAACATACAATTATTCCCGATCGTATAGAAGCAGGTACCTTTATGATTATGGCTGCTATTACGGGCGGAGACGTTTTCATTAAAAATGTTATTCCAGAACACGTCGAGGCAGTTATTTCTAAATTAAGAGAGGCCGGAGTGCAAATAACGGAAAGTAATGAAGGAATTCGGGTGCGCGGTTTTGAGCAAAGCAAAGGTGTTGATTATAAGACAATGCCTTTTCCGGGTTTTCCTACAGATATGCAAGCTCAGTTAATGGCGCTGATGGCTGTTGCGGAGGGAACCAGTATTGTTACCGAAACAATTTTTGAAAATAGGTTTAAGCATGTCGATGAATTTCGGCGGATGGGAGCCGATATTAAGGTAGAAGGACGGGTGGCTATTATCAAAGGGGTTAAAAGTTTAAGTGGGGCTTATGTAGAAACTTCTGATTTACGGGCGGGAGCAGCTTTGGTTACGGCCGGCTTGGTTGCTGAGGGGGCTACAGTTGTTGATAAAATAAATTTGATTGATCGCGGTTATGAAGATTTTGAACAAAAATTACGTGGTCTGGGAGCTCAGATTTTAAGAGTTAATGGAATCAAGGAAAGGCAATAAGCGCCTTTTCTTTTACGTAAAGAGTAGACAAGAGTTTAAGGTGTATTTATTTTTAAAACATTTGATATCAATAATTAATTATGGCATAATATAATAAGTATGTATAAGAGAGAGAAAAGAGTATGCCGAGAAAAAGAAAACGTCGTAAACCGATAATTGGCTTGAGTTTTTTTTTATTATTTTGCTTACTATTATCTTTTTATTTTTTTATCAACTCAGCTTTTTTCAATTTGCAAAAAATAGAGGTTAAAGGTTGTGCCACAATAGAGGAGGAAACAGTAAAAGATTTAAGTGGCTTAACTTTAGGAACTAATCTCTTTAAGATAGATAGACAAGAAGCTATAACTAAATTAGAATTACATCCGGTAATTAAAACAGCACGCGTTTCTAGAAAAATTCCTCATACTTTGCTACTAGAAGTGGAAGAGCGGATTCCGATTGCTTTAATTGTGGGAAATGGTGAGTATTTAGTTATTGATGCCGAAGGAATCTATCTTAAACAGGTTGATGACTTAATTGATTTTAATCTTCCTGTGATTAGTGGTATTTCTTTGAGCGAGCAGGTTTCTTTGGGGGAAAATTTAACTACACTAGAGCTAGACTCTGCTTTACAATTACTTCGCTTGATGGACGAAAGTTTTTTAGAAAATGTGGCTGAAATTAAGGCCACCACTTCCTATAATCTTACTTTAAAAATGTTACAGGGGGTAAAAATACACTTCGGTTCTGCAGAGGAAATTGAACGAAAACTACAAATTATTCAGGAACTTTTAGTGGAAAATGAAGAGTTAATTAATAAGCAAACCGTAGAATATATTGATTTGCGTTATAAGTCTCTACCTGTGATTAAGCGAAAAAATGAAAAAGATTAAATTTAAAAAAAGGATAATTGCTAGTGATTGTGGAATAACCATTGTAATAATGAAAGTGTACGTAAAAATCGTAAAAGTTTGACCATAAAGGAAAGGGGAAAACG
>DUTO01000005.1 GCA_012842035.1 Clostridia bacterium
ATCCCATAGGGACGAAAGACTTTAGCTTTCGCGTTACCACCCTAGTTGGTAAACCTTGGAAGGAGAACGTAATCGTTCCGAGTTTACCCACTTGGCAACAGGTACAGAAAAATCTCATACCCCTTCTTTTTAACGGTAGAAGTTTCCGGTTCGGACTACGACCTTAAACAGATGCTCACCCGAACAGTTTGGAAGGGAACTTCACTTGATTGCAACCTAAGAATGTTTTCAGTCGCTGACATTCTCTCCCTGAAAGTTTTGAACAAGCTACTTTTCTTCCGCATCACTTTTTTCTTAATAAACTTAAAATTATTATATGTAATTAAAGAAGAAGATGTCAAGGGTTATTTTGAATGATGATAAAAATGACATAATTGTATGATATAATACGCATTAGGTGATAACCTAGATGTAGGAGGTTGATAATAGATGATTAATCAGGAACGGCTTGTGCAAGAATTTATAGAAATGGTAAAGATAGATAGCCTTAGTAAACAGGAAGGAAAATTTGCGGCATATTTAAAAGAAAAGTTAATTAAACTGGGGCTGGAAGTGTTTATAGATGAACAGGCTGGACAGCGAGCCGGTTCTGATACGGGAAATCTTGTGGGTCGACTTCAGGGGAAAAGGAAAGGAGTACCCGTAATTCTTTTTTCTGCACATATGGATACTGTTCCTTTAGGTGTAGGTATTCAACCTCAGATTAGAGAAGGTGCTATTTATAGTAGTGGGAAAACTATTTTGGGTAGTGATGATAAGGCAGGCATCGCTATAATTTTAGAAGCTTTACGGCATATTCAAGAAGAAAAAATAGAACATGGCGGGATCGAAGTTCTTTTTACCATTGGTGAAGAAGCTGGTCTTTTGGGTTCTCGTTATCTTGATTATAGTCTTTTACAGGCAGAAATGGGCTTTGTTTTAGATAGCGATGGGGTGCCGGGAACAATTATCTGTCAAGCTCCCGCTCACGAAAGAATTAATGCTGTTATTTACGGAAAAGCAGCTCATGCGGGAATGAATCCGGAGGACGGGGTTAATGCAATTCAAGTTGCGGCTCGGGCTATTAATAAGATGAATTTATTGCGGATAGATGAGGAGACCACAGCGAATATTGGGGTAATTAAGGGTGGAGAGGTGACCAATATTGTTTGTGAGCGTGTGATACTCGAAGGGGAAGCACGCAGTTTATCTGAAGAAAGGCTTTGTCAGCAAATTCGGCATATGGTTAATTGTTTACAGGAAGCTTGTGACCAAATGGGAGCATGTTTGGAAGTGAAAACAAGAAGAGAGTATCCGGTTTTTAAATTAGAGGAAGCTGAACCTATAATAAAAATTGCACGGGAAGCTGCTAAATTTTTAGGACTTGAAGTTAATGTCACTTCTTCCGGTGGAGGTAGTGATACCAATTATTTTAGTGCTCATGGTCTTAAAACAGTAAATTTAGGCATTGGTATGAGTCAAGCTCATACCACAGAAGAATTTATTAAGATTAAAGATTTAGTGATGTCAGCGCATTATGTAGCGGAGATAATCCAACAAGTTGCGCGAAGTGAATAACAGGTCATTTTCTTTGCTAAATTTTTGTTAAAATGATAAGCTAATAATAGTTAAATCCTGGTTAAAAAATTGCTAAAAAAGGTAATTGTGAAGCTAGAGAAAGAGAGGAGGAGGAATAAAAATGGAGAATACCCAATTTCAGCAACGAGTACTTCAACAATTAGAGGTTCTGATTAAAGGTCAGACTAAGCTGGAAGATAGGCAGGCTAATCTAGAGCAAAGTTTTGCCAGGCTAGAACAGAAACAGACTAATTTGGAACAAGGTTTTGCCAGACTAGAACAGAGGCAGTTTAACTTGGAACAAGGTTTTGCCAGACTTGAAGAGAGGCAGACCAAGCTAGAACAAGGTTTTGCTAGACTTGAAGAGAGGCAGACCAAGCTAGAAGA
>DUTO01000006.1 GCA_012842035.1 Clostridia bacterium
ATAGCTCTTTCGGTAAGTTGATTAATAAATTCTTTAACTACCCGATAATTAACATCAGCTTCCAATAAAGCTAAACGGACTTCGCGCATCGCCTCACGTACATCTTTTTCGGTAAGCTTACCCTTCCCGCGCAAATTTTTAAAAACACCTTGCAGCCTTTCGGCAATATTCTCAAAAGCCATTACCTTTCTCACCTACCAACTATCTTCTAATTTTTGCAATAGCATAACTACCTGCTCTAAATCTTCTTTAGCCCTTAAACAATCTATTTTTTGCCTAATCTCTGTAATTATGTTTCTGCTCAATTGATATTTCTGTACCAATTGTAATTTGCTTTCATAATAATTTAGTGCCTCTTCTGTCCGCCTTAAAAGGTCGAAAATAGCTTGGCGTGAAACACCACGGATTTCACTAATTTCTCCCAAAGAGAAGTCCTGTTGATAATACAAGTCATATATTTCCCTCTGTTTTGCAGTTAAAAGCGAACCGTAAAAATCAAAATATAACGCTCTACGTGTTAAATGATTCATTAATAATCTCACCAAAGTTATATTTTATAAACAAAACGATAGCTGTTAAGTATAAATACTTAACAGCCTCTTTATTTTAAACTATTCCTCTCTCTCTTGTCAACTGTTTTTTACCTTCCTACGAATCAAATCCTGGCCCCGTTTTTCAGCTTCATATAAAATCCTTGCTTCATCCATCGTTAAGACTTGGCGATCTTGCATGACAATTTTCCCATCAATAATTACTGTTTTTAAATCTGAAGACTGGGCCGCATAAACAAGATTGGCGATCGGATTATACAAGGGTGTCCAATGAGGCTTTTTTAGATCAAAAATAAGCAGATCGGCCTTTTGCCCGGGGGCAAGCGAACCCACATTATCTAGACCCAATGCCTTAGCTCCATCCTTGGTTGCCATCTTTAAAACTTGCCCAACCGGTAAAACAGTAGGATCCATGGTTGCCACTTTATGCAAAAGAGCACAAGTGCGCATCTCTTCCAACATATCTAAATTATTATTACTCGATGCCCCATCAGTACCCAAACCTACTAAAGCACCCTTCGCTAAAAGTTCAGAGAGAGGGGCTATGCCACTAGCTAATTTCATATTACTTTCCGGATTATGAGCAATCCCTACCTTGTTTTTGGCCAAGATCTCCATTTCTTTTGCCGAAAGGTGAACACAATGGGCTGCCAAGACATGACGTCCTTGAAAAAGCCCCAGGGAGTCCATTAATTCTACCGGTCGCCAACCATATTGTTGCGTAATTTGGGCCACCTCATCCTCTGTCTCGGCCAAATGAATATGAATTCCTACACCTAAATCATCGGCAAGAGAGATCACTTGCTCTAAATAAGCCGGAGGACACGTATAAGGAGCATGTGGCCCCAACATACAAGTAATTCTCCCCTCCCCCTGTCCCTGCCAAGTTTTTATAAACTCTACACTTTCCTCCAAAGCTAACCCTGCTGCTTCTCCTGAACCAACCATACCTCTGGACAAAGAAGCTCGGATCCCTGCTTCCATTACTGCTTGTGCCGTTTCGTTCATATAAAAATACATATCGGCAAAAGTAGTCGTGCCAGATTTAATCATTTCTAAAATAGCTAACTGGGTGCCCCAATAAATATCCTCACCATTTAAATGGGCCTCCCGTGGCCAAATCATCTCCTTAAGCCAAGTCATTAAAGGCAAGTCATCAGCATAACCTCTAAGCATGGTCATCGCCGCATGTGTATGACAATTAACAAAACCGGGCATTACCAAACTATCCTCTCCCTTGATTACAGTAAAATAAGGATACTTGGCTTGTAAATTTTCCCCTACTTCTTTAATCAAACTGCCTTCAATCACTACATCACCTTTGAACCAATCCTGCGTCCTTACGCAGTCATCCATAGGAACAATTAAGGCATTTTTAATTAATAAACCCTCCATATACTCTGCTCCTTTCCGGAAATTCAAGGTTCAGAATTCGAAAATAAATTTTGTATGCCAACTGCAAAAAGCGGTTTGATTATACCTTTTTCCGTAATAAACGCCGTTACTAATTTAGCCGGGGTCACATCAAAAGCCGGATTATAAACAGGGACATCTTGTGGGGCTAGCTGATACTCTCCCCATTTACGCATCTCATCCTGATCTCTTTCCTCAATCGGTATCTGTTTTCCTGTAGCAAGAGAAAGGTCAAATGTCGAAAGTGGAGCCGCCACATAAAAAGGAACTTGATGATAATGAGCCAATACTGCTACAGAATATGTACCAATTTTATTGGCTACATCACCATTAGCGGCAATACGATCAGCTCCTACTATAACTAAATCAATCTTGCCCTGCTTGAACAAATATCCCGCCATATTATCCGCAATTAAAGTAACAGGGATTCCCTCCTGCAACAATTCCCAAGCGGTCAACCTCGCCCCTTGCAAGAGTGGTCTCGTTTCATCAACATAAACATGCACCTTTTTCCCGACATTATAAGCCGTACGAATTACACCTAAAGCTGTACCAAACCCGGCCGTAGCTAAGGCGCCGGCATTACAATGAGTAAGAATAGTTGCCTCCCGGGGAATAAGTTGATTACCGTAAACACCCATCCCCTTATTCGCCTGTAAGTCCTCTTCTAAAAAACGTTATTATATCTTATGGGGTACCTGTAATCCCCTGTACATACTTACAACTCTTTTCCAAAGGAAGTTCGCCCAAAACAGACATCAGTAAACGAGACAAGCCCTCTTGCAACTGTTGGGTAACCTCGAGCACCTCTTCGTGTGTAAGTATCGTAGGAGATATCCCGGCCGCATAATTAGTAACCATACATAATGAAGCATAACAAATTCCGGCTTCACGGGCCAAAACAACTTCGGGCACACTCGTCATCCCTACTACATCACCGCCTAATTGTTTAAACATCCTAATTTCTGCTGCTGTTTCAAAACGCGGTCCTTCCATGCAGACATAACAACCACTTTGATGTATCTTTAAGCCTAATTCTTTTGCCTTCGTAAACAGGAACTCCCGGGCACTTGGACAATAGGGATTAGTCATATCTATATGTTCTACACCTCTAAACCTTCCTTCATAAAAAGTACTTTTTCTTGTTTTGGTAAAGTCAAGAAACTGATCCACCAACACAAAGTCACAAGGAGCCATTTCTTGATTAAGTGAACCTACGGCCGCAGTAGCAATAATTTTTTTTACACCTAAATCCCTTAATGCCTGAATATTGGCCCGATAATTAATCAAATGAGGAGGTACCGAATGTCCTTTCCCGTGACGAGCCAAAAAAGCAACTCGACGTCCTTGATATGTACCCAAAAGCAAATTAACTTTTCCATATCGCGTTTCTAAACCTAAGCGTTGCACATTTTCCAACATCTTTGCTTTATAAACCCCCGTACCACCAATAACAGCAAGATCGGCTTTAGCCATAAAAACTCCCCCTTCTTATTTTAAATTAACCCTTGGCTAAAAACATCCGGGTCAAATTCTTTTAAATCAACTATCCCCTCACCAACTCCAATAAACTTAACAGGTAATTGATATTCATTTTGGACACCTAAAATCACGCCCCCTTTAGCTGTACCCTCCATTTTGGTTAAAATCACACCGGTTACTCCTACGGCTTCAGAAAACAATTTAGCTTGCGAAAGAGCATTTTGTCCTGTTGTCGCATCTAAGACTAACAAAACTTCTTCTCCTGCTCCGGAATTTTCCTTATCAATAACCCGACGTATCTTTTTTAATTCTTCCATTAAATTCCTTTTTGTTTGCAACCGTCCCGCTGTATCAATCAACAATACATCCATCTTCCGAGACTGTGCCGCTTGCAGAGCATCATAAACTACTGCCGCCGGATCCGCACCTTCCTGATGATGTACAAGATCCAAACCGGCTCGCTTACACCAAACCTCTAGCTGTTCAATAGCAGCAGCTCGAAAAGTATCGGCAGCAGCAACCATAACTTTAAAACCTTTGTTTTTTAACCAATAACCTAATTTCCCCAGAGAAGTTGTTTTCCCTACACCATTAACACCTACCACTAAAACAGGTGTTAACTCACCTTTCTGTAACACTAAACTGTGCTCTCCCGCTTTTAAAATAGTAGCAATTGCTTCTCTCAGCACCGCTTGTAACTCTTCTGCTGTGCTCAGCTTTTCTTCTTTCGTTCTCCGTCGGACAATCTCCACTAACTCTACAGACGTTTTTATACCTACATCAGCTAAAATCAAGGCTTCTTCCAATTCTTCGAAAAGCTCCTCATCAATAAAAGCTCTACCCGTAACCACTTCTGTTACTTTTTTAAAAAAAGATTCAAAAAGACCCATTATTTGCCTCCTTATATCTTGCTCTAACTAGCTTCTTTTTGAGCATCCTCTAATTTTACAGAAACAAGACGAGAAACACCAGTTTCCTCCATCGTTACACCATATAAAACATGCCCCACTTCCATCGTTCCTTTGCGATGTGAAATAACAATAAACTGTGTTTCTTCAGCAAACCGAGTTAATAAATCAGTAAAACGACTAATATTAGTTTCATCAAGATTAGATTCAATTTCATCCAGCACACAAAAAGGGCTAGGTCTTACTTTAAGCATGGCCATTAATAAAGCAATCGCCGTTAAAGCTCTTTCTCCTCCGGAGAGCAAAGAAAGATTTTGCGTTTTCTTACCCGGAGGTTGAGCAATGATTTCCACACCCGTTTCTAAAAGAGATTCCGGTTCACAAAGTACTAATTCTGCCTTGCCACCACCAAAAAGTTGTACAAAAACCTCTTGAAACGCTTGATCTACCTGAATATATGTTTCTTTAAACTTACGAGCCATAATCCGATCCATTTCAGCAATAACAACTTCCAATCTTTTTTTCGCTTCACACAGATCTTGTACTTGCAGATGCAAAAAATCTAACCTTTCTTTCAGTCGAGCATATTCCTCAATAGCCCCTAAATTTACTTCCCCCAGTTTGTTTATTTCTACTTTTAACTCGACAATTCTCTCCAAAGACTTTTGACGGCTTGCTAAAACTGTTCCTTTTTCCCGCCCTTCCTCTACAGTGAGATTATATTGTTCTTGCAACCGTCTTTTTGCCGCTTCCCAAGCTGTATCTAATTTCGATTGTTGTAATTGTAATTGATGCTTCTTCTCCTCTTTTCTACGTAACAAATTAGTATATTTCTTGATTTTCTCAGCAAAAACACCAATCTGCTCCTGAACGTTAACTTTAACCTGACGCATTTCCTGTAATTTCCCTTCCCACTCTTGCGACAACTGCAGCGAGTGAGCAATACTTTCCTCCACAGCTAGAAAACTTGTAGTTAATTCTGTTTTCTTCTCTTTAATTTTTTGTTTCTCAGCCACTTTTTCTTCCCACAACTGAGTCAACTGCCCTAAGCGAGATAAATAATAATTTTCTTCTTTACGATAAGCAGCAAGTTTAGCCTCTCCCGTAGCCACTTCGATCCGCAACTGGGTAAGAGCTTCATTTTTTTGCAATTTTTCAGCTTGCCTTTTCTCCATTTTTTGCTGTAATTCTTCTATTTTTATTAAACAAACAGTGGTTTTTTCCTCTAACATTTTCTGTTCTTGCTCAAACCGAACCACTTGGGTCAACAAACTTTCTGCTTCATTACCAGTTTGCTTAATTTCCAACTGTAACCCTTCTAGCTCCAACTCTTGACGCCCCTTATCAGCACGCCAGCGTTCCAAGACACTACTTACTTCTACCTCTCTTAAACGAAGCTTTTGCATCTTCTCCTTAATTTCTTCCCACTGGTGATGGGCTTCTTTTGTCGCTATTTCTAATTCTGCTTCCTTTTTTTGTCCCTGGGCTAAAACAATTTCTCTTTCTTTAATTTTTTTCGTCAACTCGAGAATCTTTCTCTTCCGACTCAAAAGGCTATTACTATTAGGCTTAATACTACCTCCGGTCAGAGAACCGCCCGGATTAACTGTTTCACCATCTAAAGTTACTAAACGCCAACGAAAACTTGTTTCCCTACCCTTTTGCACGGCTATAGCTAAATTTTTTACTAACCAAACACGCCCTAATAAATATTCGATAATCCCTTTATATCTATCCTCATAAGCAATTAACTCACTAAGACAGCCGATTACTCCCTCCCCCGTGGGAACCAAACCTCTTTTTACTTGTCCTTTTACCGTATCCAAAGGTAAAAAAGTTACGCGACCTCGTTTCTGCTGTTTCAACCAAGCAATCGCTTGACGCGCCACCTCTTCATTCTCGGTCACGATATGTTGTAAGGAACCACCCAACACTACTTCGACAGCCTTTTCGTATGCACTCGGCACTTTTATAATTTGAGCCACCGGACCCACAATGCCCTCTAACTGCTTATTTGCTTGTAATTGCAAAACTCCTCTCACACCATAAGCATAACCTTGTCCTTCTTTCTCCATTTCCTCAAGAAGTTGACGTCTGGAGCAAAGGTCATTCCTTTCCTGTTGGCAAGTAAGATTTTGCTGCTGCTGTTTTTGCAACTGTTCTCTTTTCTGCAAATATTGTCGATCCTTAATTACCAGTTCCTTTTCTAAATTCAACAAAGCAAGCACATTCTCCTCAGCTTCTTTTTCGAAAAAAGAAAGTTTTTCCAGAACTTGTTCTCTTTCTTCTTTCATTTGACCTTCACGCATCGTAATTTGCTCTTTTTGTTTTTGTAAAGATGCAATCCTCTGTTTTAAACCGGTAATTTCATTATGAACTTGAGCCCCTTTTTGTAAAAGCTCAAAATGATAATTTTTTAATTCCTCTAATTCAGCTTTTACCTTTGCTTCTTTTTCATTTTCTTCTGCCAGTAATTCTTCATAATGACATAATTTTTCTTGACCTTCGGCTAATTCCTTTAAAAGCAAATCCTCCTGCGACCTATGAGTCACCAGTTCTTGTTGTAATAACTTCTCTTCTTGATGTAATTGTTCTCGCTCTTGTTCTAATTGCTCTGTTTGTACAGCTAAACTTGCCATTCTTTCTCTAATTAACTTTTTTTCGCTCTCGTTTTTTTCCAAGGTGAGATTTTCTTGATAAATTTTCTCGCGATAAAGTGCCAACTCTTCATCTTTTTGTTGTAACTCTAGCTTATATTCTTCCTCACTACTTTGCATCTGATGATAATTGGTTTTTGTTTCTTCTATCTCTAATTCTAACCGCTCTAATTTACCCTCTACTTTTTCTAATCTGTTTCGGCAATGTTCATTTTCGGCGATAATCAGACCTATTTCCAAACTATCCAATTCTGTTTTTTTACTTTTATACTGAGTTGCTTTTTTAGCTTGTTCAGCTAAAGGTTCTTCCTGTCTGGTTAACTCTCCGATAATATCACTTAAACGCACTAAACTATTTTCTGTTTCAGCCAACTTTTGCACGGCCTCGCGTTTTTTATAACGATATTTTACGATTCCCGCAGCTTCCTCTAATAAACCACGTCTTACTTCCGGTTTAACCGAAAGAACCTCATCAACTTTTCCCTGGCCAATAATGGAAAAACCTTCTCGTCCAACCCCTGTGTCCATAAAAAGATTATGAATATCACGCAAACGACAGGGAACACGATTAATTAAATAATCACTTTCTCCCGAACGATAAAGGCGACGCGTCACTGTAATCTCGTTATATTCCAAAGGAAAAAGACCAGAAGAATTATCCACGGTTAAAGAAACTTCGGCCATCCCTAAAGGACGACGCTGTTCACTACCGGCAAAAATAACATCCTCCATTTTGCCACCCCGCAAAGATTTAACACTTTGCTCACCAAGTACCCAGCGAATCGCGTCCGCAATATTTGATTTTCCACTACCATTAGGCCCTACCACTAAAGTAATCCCGGGTTTAAATTCTAACTTGGTTTTATCAGCGAAAGACTTAAACCCTTGAATTTCAAGTCTTTTCAGGTACAACTGGCTTCGTCCCTTCTGCAAAATTATACTCTTTTATATAATTCGATATCTTTGTAAAAAGTCCTGTCTTTTAATCTGTACTCTTTGGCGTGCAGTAGCTATTTCTAAATCAGGTTCGGCCAAATCTTCCTGTGGTTTTAAATTAATCTCCTTAAACTGATATTTTTCTTGCAGAAAAAGGAGATTCCTCTTTTTTTGTCCCACTACTTGTGAATAAAGACGCGGCTGAAAAAAGATCGTCAGTACTTCTCCGGCTTGCACCTGTAATTTCCCTATTCCTACTTGTATTTGCTCTAACAACAAACGACTTTCTACTAATTCACCAAAAGCAGGATGATAAGGCCCGGCCACCAAATCTTTTTCCACAGCAAGGTTTTCCACAGCCTGAAGTCCCAGACGAATTACCGGAATCTGATAAAAAGAAAAAACTCCCAGCCAAGAAACTGCCATCTGTATAGCCATATCTAAACTCCAAGGAGTATATTTATCTTCCTCATACCACTTAGCTAAAGTTGTCCCTTTCAAAACTAAAGTAGGATAAATTCTCACGAAATCCGGCTTAGCTTCTACCGTTCTTTGGGCGGTCAAATGAGCAGACGCCAAACTATCCCCCGGCAAACCTAACATCAACTGATAACCTACTTGCAAAGGATATTTTCTTAAAAGACGTGTGGCCCGGGCCGTATCATGAACACAATGACCGCGACGAGACTTAGTCAACACTTCATCCACTAAAGACTGTACCCCTAACTCTACAGTAGTAACACCATAAAATAAAAGATTCTCTAAAATATCTTCATTAATATAATCCGGACGTGTCGATAATCTAATTCCCTTAATCCAACCTTTCTCCTTTTGGGCAGCAGCAGCCTGCAAAAACCTCACTTGTTTTTCCAGCGGTAAAGCCGTAAAACTCCCACCATAGAAAGCTATTTCCACATATCTGTCCGGCCATGAACGCGCCTTTTGTAAATATGTTTCTACATATTGCTCAATTTCTTCCGGTTTTATCTCATCCTCTTTTCCACTAATTTTCCATTGATTACAATAAACACAAGTAAAAGGGCAACCGGCATGAGGAATAAAAAAAGGAATAATCAACGGTTTTTTCATTTTTCCACTTCCAATTTATGTAAGGCTTGTTTAGCTGCATTTTGCTCGGCTTCTTTTTTTGTTTTGCCCGTACCTCTGGCTAGCTCCCGACCATTCAAATAAACAGCTGCCGCAAACTTTTTAGCATGATCCGGCCCTACTTCTTGCAATATTTTGTAGTCTAAACTACACTGAGGGTCTTTTTGAATATATTCTTGTAACTCAGTCTTAAAATCGCCAAGAACTCCCTGTGCCGCATCTTCAATTTGTTTATGCAAAACAGAAAGAATAAGGTCACCTACCTTTTCCAAGCCTAAAGAAAGATAAAGAGCACCGACAAAGGCTTCCAAGCAGTCTGCTAAATTAGAAACTCGCTCGGCCCCCCCCATCCGCTCTTCTCCTTTACCTAATAATAAATAATCACCCAAATATAAAGCCTTGGCACCCTGAACTAAAGAGGATTCACAAACAATAGCTGCTCTTATTTTCGTTAATTCACCCTCTGTTTTTTGCGGATACTTTTCATATAAATACTGAGCAATAACTAGCCCCACCACAGCATCTCCCAGAAACTCCAACCGTTGATTATGAGCGCCGCCCCCTTTACGCCCCTCAAAAACATAAGAAGGATGAGTAAGAGCTTGGTCTACTAATTGTAAATCCGGTTTTTCCAGCAATGGTAACGGCAATTGCCTCAACAATTGTCCTAACTGTTCTTTTCTTTGTCCCTTCAACATAAAAAACCCCTTAACCCTTAAATTTTCCCAAAAGAATAGTCGCATTATGCCCACCAAAACCTAAAGAATTACTTAACGCATATTGTACAGACATTTTTCTGGCTTGATTAGGCACATAATCAAGGTCACATTCAGGGTCCGGATATTCATAATTAATCGTGGGAGGAACCAGGTCATGACAAATGGCCAACGTTGTAGCAATCGCTTCCACTCCACCTGCCGCTCCCAAAAGATGTCCGGTCATCGATTTAGTTGAACTAATGGCTAGTTGGCGAGTATGTTCACCAAAAACATTTTTAATGGCCATAGTTTCATATTTGTCATTAAGTTCTGTCGAAGTACCATGAGCATTAATATAATCTACCTCTTCCGGCTTAATCGCGGCATCATGCAAAGCCATGGACATCGCCCTAGCCGCTCCAACTCCCCCCGGTGCCGGTGCCGTAATATGATAAGCATCAGCAGTAGCCCCATAACCCAATACTTCGGCATAAATAGGAGCATTTCTCTTTTGAGCCGATGCTAAACTTTCTAAAATCAGAATACCTGTTCCTTCACCCATAATAAACCCATCACGTTTTTGGTCAAAGGGACGACTAGCTTTTTCCGGTTCTTCATTCCGGCAAGACATTGCTCGCATGGAACAAAAACCCGCAAAAGCCATGGGCGTAATCGGAGCCTCTGTTCCACCTGTAATCACTATCTCCGCTGTCCCTCGCTCAATCATCTTAAAAGCTTCTCCAATAGCGTGTGTACTGTTGTTACGGCGTGTGCTTC
>DUTO01000075.1 GCA_012842035.1 Clostridia bacterium
AATGGGCATTTCGTGATATTTCTTTGAGCAATCAGGAAGCATATGAGCAAAAATTACAATGGAGTCAAAAGGATAAGCATCGTAAACCATTGCAAGAATGGCAAAGAATAGCAAATGAGGCACAGAAAGCACGGCTTGAAGCATCTTTAAGAAAGCAGGATGAAATGGAAATTAGAGAAATATATCTCAAGAAACAAGATGGCCTAGGGAGAAATTCGGAAACAAAGAGGACAAGAAAGCTTTCCCATATAGTGCGTTAAAAGTAAAAAGGCACAAGAGGTTGTTAAGCAAAAGGAGTGTCGCCATCTACATAAAAAGTAGTTTGGCGATATTTTCTTCGCTAAGTATTTTATTTATTTTACCGAGGAGGTTAAAGTAAATTGAAAAAACCTAATTATAAGTTACCACTTCAAGAATATGTTCAAAAAATACGACTTGAAGAATTTCTCAGAAGGAAATATAAAGAAGATAATGAAAAAACAAGCCTGGAGGAAAATTTTAAAATTAATAAAAAGCAAGAACCCCAAAGGGGGCGGGAATAGTTCTCACAAACACTTGCATCTTCGGAAAAATTTATATATAGTAAATTTTCCGAAGATATGTCATAATTAACAATATAAAGAGATGTTTTTTTTAAAAAAAGGAGGTTAGATTAAATGAAGGAACCTAAAAGTATGGGTGAAGGGCGGTCTCGAGGGTTTGCTAGAGTGAGAAATACTCTGAGGGGCAATATGATGGTCATGAAAACTGGAGGTGTTAGATTAGGTAGGGCAAAGAGTGCATCAGCGCGTAGTAGGGCAAGGAAAATGAGTATGGGAAAAGCAACGGGTGCAGTAGTGCACGGTGAGGCAACGAGAAGTAAAATTCCAGAGGCAAAAGCTACACAAATACAAACTGAACATAAAGGACTGGAAAAGCTTTTGGCAACAGCTAAACAGAATGCAATCGCTAGTGGTAAGGGGAATTTAGAAGTAGATAAAAGGAAATCTGGTCCGCAAAAGGACGTTGGAAAGTCTTTATAAGGCTCATTTCTTATAAATTCTTCCGCTTCTATTTGCTTTTTTACCAAATATGCCGTAAAAAAACCTCTTACTTTAGCTAGGGGAACGGACTGGCTAATGACATAGTCCTTATTTTGGGGTTATACTCCAATACCGGACGGACTTTGGTTTAATCACCAGGTAATTCTTTTTAAAGTTATAGAAAGGGACTGAAGTGAGTTGGAAAAAGCGGATGGTTTTAGAAGTAAAAGTGGAGAAGAGGCTCTGCGTAAATTAACGGGCCTGAAAAAAACCTTAAGGGCTTATAAGATTAAAGCCGATAAACGTAATTTGTTTGAAAATATGCATAGAAATGCTTTTACTAGAAGTTGGCAAGAGATAGAAGCTATACAAGTGCCAGTTGAACATGAAAATTTAGATAAGATTTTTACGAGAGCAAAAAATAATGCAAAGGTTGCTATAAAAGGAAATTCAGAAGTAAATAGGGCGACGTTTTATTCATCACAGAGATGAAAATGCTGCTAAAAACATTGAGCGGAAAGGATTACAAGAATTAGGCATGCTTGCCTAAATAAAATTAATATAGGGTAGGAACTATCCAAATTTACGCCTGTGGAGTTAGTAGGTTACGAGGACGATTAAGCAGGAAAATCTAATCGTGAGATTAGAAACACGTGACTTTAGTCATGTGGGGTTCACGGAGTGTGGCGAAACTACTTTTTGTGTAGATAGTTCACTCCTTTTTTATCTATTTACAAAAATATAAAAATAGGGTAAAATTAAGCCAACATATGAATACATGTTCATATATAGAAATGAGGTGGAGTCAAGATGGGGGAATTTATGGAGTGTTGTGCGGTGGAGTGTTTCCATCCCGAAACAGTAAGTAAAGTAAAAGAAAATAGTCTTAGTGAAGCAGAGGTGAGAAAATTAGCTGAGATTTTTAAGGCTTTGGGTGATGAGACAAGGGTGAAGCTGTTACATGCTTTATCACAAGAGGAGTTGTGTGTGTGTGATTTATCCAAAGTAGTGGAGATGTCCCAGTCTCTTGTTTCCCACCAATTGCGGGTTTTGCGTAATCTGAAATTGGTTAAATATCGTAAAGCGGGAAAAATGGTTTATTATTCTCTAGATGATGACCATATTATTAATTTGTTTACCCAGGGGTTAGCTCATATCAGGCATTAAGAGAAGTAAGCTTGAACTTTTGGGAAAAAGATGTGGAGAGGAGAAGGTTTATGAGGGAGAAAAAGGGATGTTGTATATTATCGCAAGAGGAGCCTAATATAAGAGTGGAACCAAATGAAGAAAAAAGTGATTTATGCCTTTTAGGGATAGGTACTATTATTTATTTTATAGCAATCATCTTTTCCCTCTCACCTAAGCTAGAATTGGTTTTGTTTCTGTCAAGTTATCTGTTGATTGGGGGGGAGGTTGTTTATCACGCTTTCCGGAATATTCGCCACGGACAGATTTTTGATGAGAATTTTCTGATGACTATTGCTACATTGGGAGCCTTTGCCATCAAGGTCTATCCGGAAGCTGTAGCGGTAATGCTTTTTTATCGAGTAGGAGAAGCTGTGCAAGACCTTGCTGTAAATAGGTCGCGCCGTTCTATCCAGGCTCTTTTGGAGATTAGACCTGATTATGC
>DUTO01000076.1 GCA_012842035.1 Clostridia bacterium
GTGGCGTATCTGTTTTGGTTGGGCTGTTTGCTTTAAAAAAATAAAAATGGGGAAAATAAATAATAGAGGGAATTAAGCTTTTTGTCTCGAATAATAATAACGACAAAATATGTCTTTTTTTGGAGCGAACAACATGAGAAAAAAAAGATTTTTTTGCCCGGAAGGGCAAGCAGATAAAATTATTATTTACGGTGGACAGCCTTTGCAAGGCAAAATAGCAATTAGCGGGGCTAAAAATGCTGTTTTACCTATTATCGTCGCTGCACTTTTATCAAAGGAAACTTGTCTAATTCAAGATGTGCCTCGTTTGGCCGATGTAGAAATAATTTGTGATGTTTTGTCTGAATTGGGAGCTAAAATAAAATTGGATCCTAATGGTTCGGCTCATACTGTGGAAATTAATTGCCGGGACCTTCATAATTATGAAGCTACCTATGATTATGTGAAAAAAATGCGGGCTTCTGTTTTAGTGATGGGACCCCTGTTAGCTCGTTTAGGGAAAGCAAAAATATCGATGCCGGGTGGCTGTGCTATTGGTACAAGACCGATCGATCTGCACCTGAAGGGATTTGAAGCTTTAGGTGTACGGATAACTATGGAACATGGTTATATTTTGGCTGAAGCTCCTGTTTTAAAAGGGGCGCGCATTTATTTAGATTATCCCAGTGTCGGGGCTACGGAAAATATTATGATGGCTGCATCCCTTGCCCAAGGAACAACTATTATTGAAAATGCTGCTGAAGAGCCGGAAATAGTTGATTTAGCTAATTTTATTAATAGTATGGGTGGCAAAGTTGTGGGTACCGGTACAAAAGTGATTAAAATTGAGGGTGTGGAAAGTCTTGGTGCGACATCCCATACAGTTATTCCGGATCGTATTGAGGCCGGAAGTTTTTTAGTAGCCGGGGCAATTGCCGGTGGTGATTTATTTTTAGAAAATGTGATTATTGACCATTTGAAACCGGTAGTGGCGAAATTAAGAGAAGCAGGAGTAGAAGTTACAGAAGAAGACTTGGGTTTACGGGTGAGAAGTGAAGGAAAGTTTCAGGCACTTGACCTCAAAACTTTGCCTTATCCCGGCTTCCCCACTGATATGCAGGCTCAATTTATGTCTTTGTTGGCGATAGCTCAAGGGACAAGCATTATTACCGAAACAGTTTTTGAAAATCGGTTTATGCATGCGGAAGAGTTGCGTCGTATGGGTGCCGATATCCGTATTGAAGGGCGTAGTGTGGTTGTAGAAGGTACAGAAAAGTTAACCGGAGCTCAAGTTAAAGCCTCAGACTTACGGGCAGGTGCTGCTTTAGTTATTGCCGGTTTAGTGGCTGAAGGAGAGACGATTGTTTCTGATATTTATCATCTTGATCGCGGTTATGATAATTTCGTCACCAAATTACATTCTGTGGGGGCTAATATTATTCGGGTTAAAAGTCGCGATCGTTTAAGGTTAGTTTCCGAAGTATAATGCTGTTTTTGTTCTAGAAAAAGAAAAAAGGCATAGGCTAGTCTTAATGAAGTAATTTAAAGATAAGGACTGGTCTTGATGTCTTTACGTTTTCTGAAAAAAAGACAACGACGTCAACCATTTTGGTTTTGGGTTTTAGTGTTGTCTTTTGTTTTTTTAGTGCTTTTTTTATTTAGCGGACGGTTGAGAGACGTTTTTTTACCGGAAAAGGAAATTAAAATTAGTGAAGATTTAGTCTTTGTTAAATTATGGGACGTAGAGTCTACTCAGTTACTGGAAATAGGTTTAGAGGCTTATGTTTTGGGAGTAGTGGCTGCGGAGATGCCGGCCTCTTTTCCTTTAGAGGCTCTCAAGGCACAAGCGGTAGCGGCACGTACTTATGCTGTAAAGCGTTTACAGGTACCGGACCCACGGGTAAAAACATTTCATCAGGCGGCTCAGCTGAGCAGTGACCCGGCCGTGAATCAAGCTTGGATTAGTACTTCTGAAATGAAAAAACGGTGGGGTAAATGGAATTATGCTACCCACCGGAAAAAGATTAAGCAAGCTGTTGAGGAAACGCAAGGAGAAGTTTTGCTTTATAAGGGGCAGTTAATTGACCCTGTTTATCATGCTTCTTGTGGGGGGAAGCAAACCGAAAATTCGGCTGAGGTCTGGAAGTTTGCTTTACCCTATTTAAAAGGTGTTTCTTGTACCGGCCATCAGGACCGTCATCACTCCACCCCGCTTTTTTTCACTTGGGAGAATTGTGATGACCTTTTGGGAACTAAACTAGCTGCTTTGCCTGTTAGTAAATTGCAGAAAGAACAAGTCGTTTTTCAGATTAAAGAAAAAAGCTTTACCGGTCGTGTTAAAGCAGTCATGATTGGCGGTAAAGCTTTTAGTGGTGTAGAATTGCGTACTCAACTTAATTTGCCTTCTACAAGGTTTGCTTGTCAGTTAGGGAATGAGGGTTTGCATATTATTAGTAACGGCTATGGGCACGGAGTAGGAATGTGTCAATATGGGGCTGCCGATTTCGCGGCCAAGGGTAAAAACTATCAAGAAATTCTCCAACATTATTACAGCGGCGTACAAATGGGCAGCTTGCAAAAAGAGGACAATTGATTGCACTGTTTTATTTAAAAAGTTCCTTCACTTTAAAAGATTTTCTAGATCCCTTTTTGCATAAATGATCCTGTGTATTTCTATTTCGCCTTCAGCTACTACATAGAATATTAAATAATTTTTTACAGGCAACATTCTGTATTCGGCTTTAAGCGGTTTCACTGTTTGATAGACTTGGCAAGAATAAGGGAATTGTTGCAGACGAGATATGGAATTATCAAAAGTAGTAACTAAATTTAGGGCAGCTTGAGGTGCTTTAAGGTGATTGGCAATATAGTTGATAATATTTTTTAAATCTTTTTGAGCTATAGGTAGATATTTTAATTTATACATTGTCTTCGTTGACTTTAGCGGCTAAGTTTTTTCTTAGGCCAGCAAAAACTTCTTCATGGGTATAGCGCACAGAAGTAGACAGGGCCTCTAATTCTGCTTCTTTTAGTTTAAAATAGATTTCACTGGCAAATAGTTTGCGTTCATAGGCTTCTATACTCATCACTACCATATCCCCATAACCATTTTTAGTTAAAAATACTGGTTCTGCTGTTTCATGTACTATTTTTGAAATATCGGCAAAATTATTGCGCAAATCAGAAATAGGTCTAATGTGTGGCATTAACATCACTCCTTAATTAATTTATCATTATTTTATCATAATCATGATAAAGGCACAATGTTTGAAACAGGTAAAAATTGGTTAGTCTATTCTTGAGGTGATGTTGATGGCTAGCCAGAAAAAACGAAAGGCTTTGGCTGTTTATTTAGCAGTAATTCTTTTAGTTTTTGCCCTTTGTGTTCCTGTTTTACAGCAGCGGATAAAACAAAAAGAACTTGCGGCCGATTTAAAGTCTTTATCAGGTGAGGAAAAAACTGAGTTAACTGCAGAAGAACTTGAAACTGAAGAAGGCAGGGCTGCTCTTTCTCCCTTGCCGGAAGATGCTATGCTTCCCGAAATTCCTCTTTCTGACTCTCTCCCTGTTCCGGAGACAGACTTAAGTGAGATGGTCTGGCCCATACAAGGGCAGGTCTTACGAGGGGTCGGGCTTTCTTATGCCCAGACCTTTAGTGACTATCGTTATCATGATGGGCTTGATATACAGGCGGCACGTGGCGCGGAAGTAGTGGCGGCTCTCCCTGGAATCGTGATCAGCAAGGAAAGGACTAAAGAAGAAGGAGTTAAACTTATTTTAGAGCATGGACAAGGCTGGGTAAGTGAGTATGCTCATCTGGAGGAGGCTTATTTGCAGGTAGATAATTATTGTCAGGCGGGTGACCCTTTGGGTGTTGTTAATCAGCCGGGGCTGCAAGAGCTTTTAGAAGGCCCTCATTTGCATTTTACGCTGCGCCAGGCAGAAAAAATAGTTAATCCGCTTGAGTATTTACCGCCCTTACCTTAGAAATTGCTTTTAATTCAGAGGTCATTTTGCATTTTTTTAAAATCTGCTCATATATATTTAAAAGAAATATAAGTGAGGCGGAGGAGAAAAAATGCAAGAATATATTATAAAGAGAGTTTTGGAAGTATGTCATTATATGTTGGATACGACAGCGACAGTTAGGCAAACGGCGGCAGTTTTTGGGGTGAGTAAAAGTACAATTCATAAAGATATGACGGAAAGGTTACCGATTATCAATAAAGAATTAGCACAACAGGTAAAATATGTTTTGGAACGTAATAAAGCAGAACGACATATTAGAGGAGGCGAAGCGACACGCAGAAAGTATAAAGAGGCCCAGGAAAATTAATCCCAGAGAGTTAAAAATAATGAAAATATTTTATCTAAAAAGAGGGAAATAAGGATATTATGTAGAATACAAATCAGAAGTAGTCTAAAAATATGGGTAGGGGTGGCCTCATGGTATTTGGTGAAGATATCGGGATTGATTTAGGTACAGCAAGTATTTTAGTTTATGTCAAAAATAAAGGGATTGTTCTTAATGAATCCTCAGTAGTAGCAATCGAAAAACGGACGGGAAAACTTATTGCAGTTGGTGAAGAGGCCAGATGTATGTTGGGCAGAACTCCGGGTAATATTGTCGCGATTCGACCGATGAAAGAAGGGGTTATTGCTGATTATGACATTACAGAAAGAATGTTAAAATATTTTATTGGTAAAGTAGTTCGTTCTAAAACGCTGTTTAAGCCTCGGGTGATGATTGGCATTCCTTCCGGGGTGACCGGTGTTGAGGAAAGAGCGGTCAAACAAGCCGCCATTTCAGCCGGGGCTAAACAGGCATTCTTAATTGAAGAGCCCTTAGCCGCAGCTTTAGGGGCCGGTTTAATTATTAGTGAGCCGCAAGGTTCAATGATTGTAGATATTGGGGGAGGCACTACAGATATTGCCGTTTTATCTCTGGGCAGTATTGTGACTAGTAAATCTATTCGTATTGGTGGCGATAATTTTGACGAGTCTCTGATTCGTTATATGCGGCGTTATCATAATTTGATGATTGGGGAAAGAACGGCAGAACAAATGAAGATCGATATTGGGACAGCCTATCCGCAAGGTAGAGAAGAGGTGACGGCCGATATTAGAGGGCGAGATTTGGTTTCCGGTTTGCCTCGTACAATCACGGTTACGGCGGTGGAGGCTTTTCAAGCCACGAAAGAAGCAGTTGAGACGATTCTAAGTGCGACAAAGGAAGTTTTGGAGAAAACTCCCCCGGAATTAGCCTCTGATATTATGGATAAAGGCATTGTTCTAACCGGGGGGGGAGCTCTTTTGCATGGTTTAAACAAGTATCTTTCGGAGCATACTCACTTACCCGTTTATATTGCCGAAAATCCGATTCATTGTGTTGCTTTAGGTACGGCTAAAGCTCTCGTTAATTTAGACCTTTTAGCGAGAGCTAATAGTGCTAAAAAAGAAAGCTAAAAATAAAATCTTTTAAATCCTTATTTAGAAAGGGGGTGCTGAAATGATTAAAGGGCTTTATACTAGTGCTTTAGGCTTGTCTGTGTTAAACAAACAGCAAGAAATTACGGCTAACAATTTAGCTAATGCGCAAACGGCCGGTTATAAAAAAGATGTTTTGGTGGCTGAATCTTTTCCGGAAATGCTTATTCATCGCTTAAATGCTCCAGAAGATTATGGTAAAGTACCTCCGGAGGTAGGACAAGTCTCACTGGGTGTAAAAATTAACGATGTTTTTACAGACCATAGTGCCGGGGTAAGGAGAACTTCGGAAAATCCTTTAGCCTTAGCTTTAGAGGAAGGTTATTTTACGATCAATACACCACAGGGGGAGCGCTATACGCGTAAGGGTGACTTTGCTTTAGATGACCAAGGTCGTCTGGTGACCTCGGAGGGTTATGCCGTGCTGGGAGAGAAAGGCGAAATTGTTGTTTCAGATCCTGATGTACATGTTGACTCTCAAGGTCGAATTTATAGTGGAGGAGCCGAAATTGACCGTTTGAAAATTGTTAATTTTTCTACTTCCTTAATTAAAGAAGGTTTTTCTCTTTTCCGCGGAGTAAGTCCTCAAGAAGTTGCTAATCCTCAAGTTGTGCAAGGAGCGGTAGAGGAAAGTAATGTCGAGCCTGTAAGTGAAATGGTGAACATGATTACGACTTTAAGGGCTTATGAAGCTAATCAAAAAGTAATTCAAGCGATTGATACTACTTTGGATAAGGCGGTTAATGAGGTGGGAAGACTTTAAATTTGTGTATTGAGGCCGGTCTGCTTGTCAGGGGCCTCCGGGTTTCCGAATGAGTGAGGAAACCGTTTATGTTTTCTTGAAATTTAATAAATCCGAATAAGGATAGGAGGCAAAAAAATGATTCGTTCTCTGTTTAGTTCTAGTTCCGGGATGCGGGCACAACAAGTTAATCTTGATGTTGTTGCTAATAATTTAGCGAATGTGAATACCACAGGATTTAAAAAGAATCGTGTTGATTTTGAATCGCTTTTTTATCAAACTTTACATAAACCTACAATTTCTACAACGACCGGGTTAAATAATTTTGCTGTAGAAGTAGGTAATGGGGTAAAAGTGGCGGCGACACGAACTGCTTTTGAGAATGGTATTTTGCAAGAAACAGGTAATGACCTTGATTTGGCCATTGAAGGTCAAGGCTTTTTCATGATTCATCTTCCCAATGGAGAAGTGGGTTTTACGAGAGCCGGTGCTTTTCGTTTAGATAGTGAGGGTTATTTAGTAAATGCAGATGGTTGTAGAGTTTTATCTCCCAAAGGTAATGCCTCGCCGGAAAAAACAGCTTCTTTAGATGGTCAGGACTTAAAATATATTCAACCTGATACTGAGGACTATATAGTACATATTGCTACTGATGGTAGTGTGAATACGGAAAAAGATATTAGTAGTCCTCCTGTTGTGGAGTTGGTTAATTTTGCTAACCCAGAAGGTTTGCAAGCAATAGGTTCTACGGCTTATGTGCTTAGTGATGTTTGCGGAGAAATTATTATCGGTCAGCCTGCTGAAGATGAGGGTTTTGGCATGATTCGTGCTGGTTTCCTCGAGGCTTCTAATGTTAATATTGTTGATGAAATGATTAAAATGATTATGGCGCAGCGTGCTTATGAAATAGGCTCCAAAGCTATTCAGACCTCTGATGAAATGATGAATATAACTAATAATCTGAAGCGCTAATTTTAGGGGGAATGTTTTGTGCAGGTTAATCCTTTAACTCTCTCTGCACCAAATATAATTAAAAAAGCAGAAAATGCTTGGCAGCAAAGCCAAGATAATTTTGCAGCAGTTTTGGTTAAGGCTCAGCAGGAACGAGAAGACACACAGTTAAAGAAGGCTTGTCAAGATTTAGAGGCTCTTTTTATTCAGCAAATGCTCAAACGGAGGAGGGCGACTATTCCTAAAAGCGGTTTTATTCCGGAAAGTATGGCTACTAAAATGTATGAAGAGATGTTAGATGCTGAATATA
>DUTO01000077.1 GCA_012842035.1 Clostridia bacterium
AGGGGGCGGCTGGTACCTTTAGGAATAACACTCATTTGCCCGTTTGTTTCTAATATGGCATAATCAATATCAGCAATATTAGTAAAGTTTTTGACACGAAGTTGTTCTAATAAATCGTTAAGATTAATACGAAGACGACGTAATTCGCTTTCGATGATAGTGCCTTTTTCAATTAAAATACTGGGGCGTCCACAGATAACTGCTCTGGCTCGTTCGTTTTTTAAACTGAGGTAAGCTAAGGATACTTGAGCTAAAAGAAGGGTGAGAATAGGAATAATACCATCGAGAAGTGGTATTTCGGTATCGGCCATCGGTACAGCTGCGAGTTCGGAAATCATAATCGCAATCACTAGTTCAAAGGGTTGTAATTCTCCGATTTGTCGTTTGCCCATCAAGCGCATGACTAAAACAACAAGAGAATATAAAATAAGGGTGCGAAAGAAAACAATCAAGCCAAAACCTCCACTTCAGTTATTTTTATTACTATTTTTTAAGTTTTCCTGATATTATATTCTTAGTGGTAAAAATTAATCTTTTTAAGAGATGGGTTGTAGAGTGAAGGAAGTGAAGCTTAAGTGCAAGTTTTATTAGGGATATTGGCTATATTATTAGGCTTGCTTTTTTGTATAGTGCTACTTATTTTAGTATGTCCGTGTCATTATTTTATTAAAGTAAATAAACAGGAAAACCTCTGGGGAGTTTTAACTTTTCAAATTGGTTTTTTAAAATTAGAGAAAATTTCTCAAAAAAAGAAGGAAAAAGTAGAAAAAAAAAGAAGAATGTTTTTTAGAAGACTAAGATTGTGTGACTGGAGAGAGCTTTTAGAACGGGAGACATTTAGTTTATTAGTAGAAATAGGTAAAGAGGTATGGGCTAAAATACGTCCGAAATACTTATGGTTTAAAGGAAGATTTGGTTTTGCCGATCCTTATTATACAGGTTTATTAGCAGCAGTCCTTTCCGGGTTTAGGCGAGAGAATGTTGACTTTGAGTTTGATTTTTCTCAAGCTGTTTGTGAATTTGCTTTACAAATAGAGGGACGAATTTCTTTAATTGTACTTATTTATTATTTTTTACGTTTTCTTTTAATCTATCCTTTGCGTTCTATAGTGTGGGGTAAATTTAAAAGGTGTTAAGGCGGATTTATTTTAAAAAGAAAGAGAGGTTGGAAAAATGGATTTTAATGAACATTTACAGACAATGTTTGATAAATTGGAAACTTTTTTTCGCACAGAAACAGTAGTAGGAGAACCGATTGTGGTGGGTGAGGTTACTTTAATTCCGCTTATTGAAATTAGTTTTGGTTTAGGCTCAGGTGGGGGGAAAGGTAAAGATAAAAGAGTTGATGGTGCCGGTGGAGCGGGTGCCGGTGCTAAAATAATTCCGACAGCAGTTATGGTGGTAAAAGGAGAGGAAGTTTCTTTAATTCCCCTCAAGGAACGTGATTCTTTAGAACAGGTTTTACAAATGGCTCCTGAGCTTATTAATAAGTTGAAAAATAAAAAAAAGGAAGAAAAAGTGAGTAGTAGTAGTGGATGATATTGTTATCAAAGCGGATAAATGTTATAATGAAAATACTAAGATGAAAATTTAGTATTTTTTAACGAAGTCTGTCTTCTTTTGATAATTTACAATAGAATATGCAGTTCGTAGATAACTAATTTTTAAGAAGGGGGAGAGAGTAGTGGCTTTAACTGAACAGCAAAGAAGAGAGAATAAATTAAAAAATAGTTTAATTCTTTTCTTAATTGGCTACGTTTTCTTCGCCTTTATAGTTTTGCATTCGTGTGCCGTCTATAATACCTATGAAGATTTTACTTTGGAGAGCATCGAGCAAATAGAACAGTTTACCAATGAAGTTTCTCTGCATATGCAAAGCACGCCTCTTTTTGTGCCGACGGTAGATGATTTGCAACAATTCTTATTTTTTTCTATGTTTTATTTTATATTAACTGCATATTATTTAATCCATGTTCTTTTCCTAGCATAAA
>DUTO01000078.1 GCA_012842035.1 Clostridia bacterium
AGGGAAGAAACCTCTCTCTGCTAAAGCCGCATATAATACCGGAGCAGCATGTCCTTTACTCAAAACGAAACGATCCCGCTCAGACCAAACCGGATTTTGAGGTTTTACTTGCATTTCAACAAAGTAAAGATAGGTTAGAATTTCCACCGCGGAAAGAGAACCACCCGGATGTCCTGAACCGGCTTCCGCCAACATGGTAATAATATCACGACGTAATTGTTTAGCCGTTTCCTCCAGTTTTGCTTGATTAATTGTTTTTTCCATCAAGCCTTACCTCCTAATATTTCTCAACATTTTATCAAGATAACCGCATAATTAACTTTTTTACTGTTTTTGCGTAGCCTTCATCCGCAAATAAGCATCAATAAAAGGGTCTAATTCACCATCCATAACACGGTTTACATCTCCGATTTCTATGTCGGTACGATGGTCTTTAACCATACTATAAGGATGAAAAACATATGAACGAATTTGATTTCCCCAACCTATTTCCCCCAGTTCACCACGCAAACTTTCTATCTCTTCTTCTTGTTCCCGACGTTTCAACTCTAAAAGCCTGGCTTTAAGAATTTTTTCACAAGCATTTCGATTAGCATTCTGAGAACGTTCATTCTGACATTGTACCACAATTCCCGTAGGAAGATGAGTCATTCGCACGGCAGAATCAGTTTTATTGACATGTTGCCCTCCGGCTCCACTGGCCCGATAAGTATCCACCTTTATTTCCTCACTATGAAGCACAATTTCTGCATCGGCATCATCTACTTCCGGCAAAACATCAACTGCCGCAAAAGAAGTATGCCGCCTCCCGGAAGCATCAAAAGGTGAAATACGCACTAGGCGATGTACCCCTTTTTCCGCCTTGAGCAAACCATACGCATTTTCCCCTTTAATTAATAAAGTCACATTTTTTACACCGGCTTCATCACCGGCAAGATAATCAAGCATCTCTACACCAAAACCCTGTTGCTCTGCCCAACGCGTATACATCCGTAAAAGCATATTCGTCCAATCCTGCGACTCCGTACCACCGGCACCGGCATGTAAAGACAGAATGACATTACTAGCATCATATTTACCCTGAAAAAGAAGTTGTAATTCTAGAGCATCCAAGTCTTTGATTACTTGTTGTAAAACCTTTTCTGCTTCTCCTAAATATTCCTCTTCTTTTTGACCAAATTCATAAAGGACTTCCACGTCTTCAATTTTTTTCTGTAGATTAGTATATTCCTCAATTTGGTTTTTAAGCATTGTGGCTTGTTGCGTAATTTGCTTAGCTGTGGATGAATTGTCCCAAAAATGAGGTTCCACCATTATTTGTTCTAATCTTTTTAACTCTTCCTGCTGCCCGGACAGGTCAAAGAGACCTCCTTAAATCAGCATATCTATCCTTAACTGTTTTGAGCTCACGTTTAAATTCTATAAGCATTAAACATTACCTCCCTGTAGTTTCATTATGAACCACAACACTTTTTGTATTTTTTACCACTGCCACAAGGGCAAGGGTCGTTTCTCCCTATTTTTTTCACCCGCCTCGGTTCTTTTTTGACTTCTTCCTCATCATAACGATTTTCAACTAAATCCTGACGCTCTTGTGGCCTTTCTACTACCGACACATGATAAACATATCTAACGATATCTTCCTGAATCTCTTCTACCATCATATTAAACATATCATAAGCTTCATACTGATATTCGACAAGAGGATCTCTTTGGCCATAGGCCCGTAGACCAATTCCCTGACGCAACTGATCCATCGCATCAAGATGCCCCATCCACTTTTCATCGACAACACGCAAAGTAACTAAACGTTCTAATTCCCGCATTTTTTCGGCGCCAAGTTCTTTTTCTCTAGCCTCATAGCTGGCTAAAGCCTTTTCTAAGAACAGGTCTCTCACTTCTTCTTCATGCATTTTCGCTAATTCATCTGCAGACAGGTCTCCTTGAGGCAAAAATATTTGACGCGCCTGCTTTAACATGTTTTTTAGGTCCCACTCCTCCGGATAAATACTGCCTCCGGTAAAAGCATTTATCGTTCTTTCAACAACACAGGAAACCATTTCTAAAATGTTTTCTTTAATATCTTCACCCATTAAGACACTACGACGCTGTTTATAAATGACTGCTCTTTGTTGATTCATTACATTATCATATTCTAACACATTCTTCCGAATATCAAAGTTACGAGCTTCAACACGACGCTGAGCATTTTCTATCCCGCGCGTAATTATTTTATTTTCCACAGGCATGCTATCATCCATACCCAACTTATCCATTAACCCCATAATATTTTCTGAACCGAAAAGACGCATCAAGTCATCTTCGAGAGAAATATAAAACTGGCTGGAACCCGGGTCTCCCTGACGACCAGCCCGCCCTCTTAGCTGATTATCAATCCGGCGACTCTCATGTCGCTCTGTACCAATAATATGCAAGCCACCTAAAGCTAGTACCTCTTCACGTTCCTGAGCTGTTTCCTTTTGCTTTTCCTGATATAATTTCTGATAAATTTCCCGAGCCTCTAAAACTTCCTTATCAGCAACCTGACTATAACTCGCAGCTTCTTCAAGCAAAGCCGACTCATACCCTTGTTGCAGCATTTCCTGTCGTGCCATAAAACTGGGATTACCACCTAAAATAATATCTGTACCGCGACCGGCCATGTTCGTAGAAACAGTAATTGCTCCTTTTCTTCCCGCTTGAGCAACAATCTGAGCTTCTAAGTCATGATACTTGGCATTCAATACCTGATGTGGAATACCTCTTTTTCGTAACAGCTTACTCAGTAATTCTGATTTTTCAATGGAAATAGTCCCCACTAAAATCGGTTGTCCTTTTTCATGCCGTTGAACGATATCCTCTACAACGGCCCCAAATTTACCCTCTTCCGTACGATAAATCATATCCGGTAAGTCCTGACGAATCATCGGCTTATTTGTCGGCACAACTGTAACCTCAAGTTTATAGATTTTTCTAAATTCTTCTTCTTCGGTTACAGCCGTACCTGTCATCCCGGCTAACTTTTCATACATACGAAAATAATTTTGAAAAGTAATCGTGGCCAAAGTTTGTGACTCTTTTTCAATGGTTACTCCTTCTTTGGCCTCAATGGCTTGGTGCAGTCCCTCACTATAACGACGACCATACATCAAGCGTCCTGTAAATTCATCAACGATAATAATTTCGCCATTTTTTACGACATAATCTACATCACGCTTCAACAAAGTATGCGCATGCAGAGCTTGATTAACATGATGACTTAACTCAATGTTTTCCTGGTCATAAAGATTGGTCACACCTAACATCTGTTCAACCTTATCAACACCTGCTTCGGTTAAGGTGACTGCCCGCACCTTTTCATCAACATTAAAATCAACCTCATTTTTTAAACGGGGAATAATTCTGGCTACTTGTCGATACAAGTCTTTAGGCTTATCTCCGGCTCCCGAAATAATTAAAGGAGTACGAGCTTCATCAATTAAAATACTGTCTACTTCGTCAATAATAGCATAATGTAATTCCCGCTGTACTAAATGTTCAGGATAAGAAACCATATTATCCCGCAAATAATCGAAACCAAACTCATTATTAGTCCCAAAAGTTATATCAGTGTCATAGGCTGCTTTTCTTTCCGCAAAGCCCAACCCATGCCCAATTAAACCTACCGATAAACCTAAAAATTTGTAAATTTGCCCCATCCATTCACTATCACGTTTCGCTAGATAGTCGTTTACAGTAACAATATGCACGCCTTTACCGGTAAGGGCATTAAGATAGGCAGGAAGTGTTGCCACTAAAGTTTTCCCTTCTCCCGTCTTCATTTCCGCGATATTACCCTGATGTAAAACCATCCCCCCGATTAACTGCACATCAAAATGGCGCAGTCCTAAAACTCGCCACGAAGCCTCTCGCACTACAGCAAAAGCCTCAGGCAAAAGGTCATCGAGAGTTTCCCCTTCGGCCAAACGTGCTTTAAACTCCTCAGTTTTAGCTTTTAACTGTTGGTCACTTAAAGCCTGCATCTCTGGTTCCCAAACATTAATACTTTCTACTTTTTTACTTAAACGCTTAATCTCTTTCGCATTTATATCTAAAATACCTTTTAAAAGTCCCCAGACCACCTTCAAACACCTGCTTTCTAAACTAAACCAGCTTTACCAAGTGAAACTATTATTTCTGCTTTTTCTTTTCATCTCTTTATTTTAACATCTTGCCTAACATTGCGCAATTAGACGTAGCGATAATATTACGCAAAGAGTCAGTAAGCTTAACTTGGATAGTTAACTTGTCTAACTGTTTAAATATTCTTTCCGAAACAACGACCTTTAAATGGCTTTCATCTACGAAATTTGTTGTTAATGGTTTATCTTTTAAATAAACACGGCAGCCGGGAACAAAATTCTTCCCGGTTATTTCTAATTCCCATTTGCTACGCAGAGCTTTTTTTTCTTCTAAAAGACGCACCGATTTGATTTCCATCTTTTTTCTACCTAAAAAATATTCTTCTTGCACAATTGAAGGTCTTTCCCCCTGATAAAGATAATTTTTACCAAAAAGAAGGTCATACTGCAACAATTGATACTCCGTTAAAGAACCTTTTTTAATACCGACCTTTGGATAATAAGTTTGTTTAGGAATCAATGGTGCTTTTTGCCACAAGGAAAACAAATAATCAGTGTAAAAAGAACCCGATAACCCGGCCCTGTGCAACAGATAAGGACCTAAAAAAGAAGCGTTCAACTTTACTTCTGCCTCATGCGGTAAATAATTACTCCACAGAATAAAAGGAACGGTATGCATTTTTTGATATTCCTCATAACTCCGGTTTTCTTGATAAAAATTAGTCTCCCGATAAACCTGATAGTCCTCCCCCAAAGCCGGCAAATGGTCGCCGAAAAAGACAATGATTGTCGGCTGCTCACTTTTTTGAAAATATTCTACCAACATCTGTAAGGACTTATCAGCATCTGCTACTCCTTGAGCATAATTTTCTAAAATATATTTAGACTCCGGTGAAAGGTCGCCCTCCACCTTAATCCTGGTCTCTTCACCATAACCGACACCATATGGACCATGATTCTGCATGGTTACTGCAAAAACAAAGAAAGGCTCTTTACTTTCTTTAGATTCTTCAATAAGCAACTGCGAAACTTCAGCATCAGAAATATAATACCGTTTTAACTCCGGCTCCACAAAAAACTCACTACTGATGAAGTTAGCAAAACCGAAATTACGAAATACCTCATCACGACGATAAAACCAATTATGGTAAGAATGAAGCGCTGTTGTTTTGTAACCCTGCTCAGCCAAAATACTAGCTAAAGACTCTACCGGTTTACGCACATACTGGGCATAAGCAATCGACCCTCCCGGAAGAAATTGCGTAGAATGACCCGTCAAAACCTCAAATTCCGTATTCACTGTCGCCCCACCAAAAACCGGCACAAGTAAGGACCCGGCAGTATGTTTTTTCTGCAAAGCATGAATAAAAGGCAAAGGATCGCGATTAAAAGACACTCCCGGCAGGAGACAAGGGTCCCAAAACGCCTCATTCATAATCACAATAATATTCGGTTTAACCGACGCGGAACCAACTACCGGAAGTTCACTCTCCGTACCTAAATAATTATTAACAATCTCAGCAATTCTGGCTTCATTATAACCCTCAGGTTCTTCTATGGAAAGCCATTGTAAATTGTTACAAAAAGCTAACATTAAACCATTTTGCCGCGCATTCAACTTTTGATCCCAAGTAATACACTCTAAGCCCAAACTCTTCTTGAACGAAATGGGATAATTAGTGCAAATAGAACTAATTAAAACCACCGCAAGAACAAACAAAACCACCCTTTTTTTCACACCACATTTATATACACTGTTTCCTTTTTTTAAAGGTAAATAACGGAATAAAAAAACACCTAGCAGAATAATAAAGACAATAAAAAGAATCACTTTGGTATTAATAAAACTGGAAAAGTAATTAATGATATCGGTAGTTTCTTTACCTAAAACAAAGTCCCACGGTAATAATGGCTCACCTAAAAACTTCTGCTTAATATTACTAATTAAAGCAAACAGTAAAGAGACTATTAAAACCACAAAAAAAGAAAGCCTCAGATTATTCGTTAACGCCCAGATAATACTTAAAAAACAAAAAACGAGCATAAAGCTCACCAAAAATTCAGGTAGATGTAAAACTGGCCACGTTAATACAGAAAAAAGACTTGCCCGTTGTACTAATTCAGTTAAAAACAACAAGACAAGAGGCAAAATTATAAACGGAACTAAGTATGATTTTATTTTTTTCATCTATTTATATCCTCCACCAAATAAACACAATGATTTTTCAGCTGATATCCTTTTTTAGTTTACCTTTTAGCTGTTTTTTTGTCAATAAAGCGGGAGAACCTAAATTCTCCCGCTTTCTCCTACTCTCTTTTAAATTTAGAGCACTCTTTAAATTTCCGGTTCAATTAAACCATAATTGCCATCTTTGCGACAATAAACGACATTCACCTCTTCAGTTTCGGCATTAGTAAACATAAAGAAACTATGTCCCAGTAAATTCATTTGCAAAAGAGCCTCTTCTATAGACATGGGCTTAATCGCAAAACGTTTTGTCCGTACTAAACGAGAACCTTCTTCCGCAACCTTTTCGTCAGGCTCTACGGCTAAGTCCTTAATACTAGCACCCCTATTTTTTTTGCTTAACCGCGTTTTGTACTTTTTTATTTGTTTTTCCAATTTATCCACGACCAAGTCCAGAGAAGAATACATATCCTGTGTCTCTTCCTCACCCCGTAAAAGATAACCATTAAGAGGAATAGTAACTTCAACACGCTGACGTTCCTTTTCTACTGTCAAAGTGACAATAGCTTCTGGAGGAGTATCAAAATATTTATCCAGTTTACCTAACTTCTTTTCAGCATGTTCCCTCAAAGCAGTAGTAACTTGAATATTTTTACCTCTAAATTGAAACTTCATTTTTTTCCTCCTCTCTAATTCTAAAGCCCTTTATATATAATTATTCCCTGTTTTTAAGAAAAATCCTGCTAAAAACAAAAAACCCCGGTAAAGAAAATACCGGGGAGTTTTCCTTTGTTTTTTCGCTTAAACCTTGCAAACATTAGCAGCTTGCAACCCTTTGGGACCCTCCACAATTTCAAATTCGACAACATCACCTTCATACAAAGTTTTGAAACCTTCCTCCTGAATTGCCGAGAAGTGCACAAATACATCATTGCC
>DUTO01000079.1 GCA_012842035.1 Clostridia bacterium
ACCGAAAGCATAACGAGCATGGATGACAAAGTTTGTGGGGAGACCTAGCCTTATTACATAATGGTTAAATGAGGTTTCAACTTTATTTTGTAAGGGACCTACGATTTTTGTGTTTTGCCAATGATAGCCTTGAGTAGAAAGCCATTTTCGTAAGTGGTCAAAGATATAGCTGGGGCAAAGATAAATAGTTTCTTTTTTACTAATTTGTAGTTGCTTAAAAGCTTTTTTAACGATATTAATTACATAGTCCTGATATTTCTTTTCGCTAAAAGCAGGAGGTTGAAAACAATGTATAGGAATAAGGTCAAAAAAATATTCTTGAGTTTCCTTTTTCAAGATACCTATTCCTGTTCCCCCAATGAGACTTCCACTGCCGGCATCATCTATTTCAATCATGACTTAACACCCCTTTTTTAGTTGTTTAAAAAAATATAAAATATATTTTTATTATTTCTTTTATAATGGATTAATATTAAATAAATAAGTTTAAAGAAGAGAGTATTAAAAAGAATGGAATAAGGAGGCAAAACAGTGAAACTAGAGAAGATGGATGGTTTGCTTTGGTCAAAGCTATTAATTGCTTCTAGTATATATTTAGAGGAAAAAAAACAAGTTGTGGACACTTTAAATGTTTTTCCGGTACCTGATGGGGACACAGGTACGAATATGAGTTTAACAATGGTTTCCGCGGCTAAAGCATTAAAGGAAAAGAAAGAAAAAGAGATTGGTCAAGCAACTAAATTAATGGCTCATGGTGCTTTGATGGGGGCAAGAGGGAACTCCGGAGTTATTCTTTCTCAGCTTTTAGCCGGTTTTGCAAAAAGCACAGAAGGGCAAAAAGAAATTGATGCCCAGGGATTTTGTCAAGCATTGGCTCTGGCTGTAGAAACGGCGTATAAAGCGGTGATGAATCCTGTGGAAGGAACTATCCTTACTGTTTCCCGAGAGGCTTCTCAAGCAGCAATGAATGAATTGAAAAATGAGGATAGTTCTTTGCATTCCGTTTTTCAGGCAACTTATCGTGGTGCTTATGAGGCTTTACAAAAAACGCCTTTAATGTTATCTGTTTTGCAGCAAGCCGGGGTTGTCGATGCCGGTGGTCAAGGTTTAGTTTATATTTTGGAGGGAATGTTGGTAGCTCTTGATAATAATTTACTTAAGGAGCCCATTCCTTCATTTTTTGTTCCAGATATGGTGCCCAAAGAAGCTGATGTTGCTGAGGAAAAAGTTTTGGCATATCAATATTGTACAGAATTTATTTTAAAGAAAAAGAAAAAAGACTTACCTTTGGAAGAGATTAAGACCTTTTTGGCGGATAAAGGTGATTGTGTACTTGTTGTTGGTAGTAGTGAAACGGGAAAAGTTCATATTCATACGAACTCACCCGGCAAAGTTTTAGATTATTGTACGGGTCTGGGAACTCTACATCAAATTAAAATAGATAATATGAGTGAACAAAGTGGCGAGATGAGTATTAAAGGAAAAGTTGTAAAGCAGTTAGGAATTATTACGGTATCTTTTGGCACCGGTTTAAATGACGTCTTTAGAAGTTTAGGTGTGGATGTTGTGATTGAAGGTGGGCAGACGATGAATCCGAGTACTCAGGAGTTTATTAATGCTATTGAACAGGTACTGGCTGAAGAAGTAATCATTTTGCCTAATAATAGCAATGTTATTTTAGCAGCACAACAGGCTGCTAGTGTGGCTTCTAAACCTACTAAGGTAGTGGCTACGAAGACGATTCCGCAAGGAATAGCTGCTTTAATGGTTTATAATGCTGAAAATGACTTGGACATTAATAAAAAGAAGATGGAGGAAGCTTGTCAACAGATTGTTACTTTAGAAATAACTTATGCAGTAAGGGATGCTCAATATGAGGATCACTTGATTAAGAAAGGACAAATTTTAGGTTTAGGTGAAGGTGAATTAATTATCACCGGTAGTAAGCTGGAAGACGTTGCCGAACAATTAATTAATCGATTTTTGCAACCTGAACATGAGTTAGTTACAGTTTACTATGGGGCTGATCTACAAGAAAAAGATGCGGCCAAAATGGTGGAGGTATTGTCAGAGAAATATACCCAACTTGATTTTGAACTTCATTATGGGGGTCAGCCTCTATATTATTATCTAATTTCTCTTGAATAGAAATGAGGTGTAGAAAAATGGCTAGAATAAAAATTGTTACTGATAGTACGGCAGATATACCACCGGCCTTATTAAAGAAATATGATATTTCATTTATTCCGCTTAAAGTTTATTTTGCTGAAAAATGTTATTATGAGGATGTAGATTTAAAACCAACGGAATTCTATCAAAAACTGGCAACATTTGAAGGTTTGCCTTCTACTTCGCAACCATCTCCCGGTGAATTTTATGAATTTTATAAAGCTTTAACGCAAGATGGCTCTTCCGTTATTTCTATTCATATTTCCAGTTTGATGTCCGGGACTAGTCAATCGGCTCGTATAGCCGCTTCTCTATTAAAAGATAGGGAAATTACGGTTGTTGATAGTAGATTAGTTTCTTTTGCTTTAGGTCTTGTCGTTATAGCAGCTGCTAAAGCGGCTAAAATGGGTAAAAACAAGGCCGAGATTATGCAAATAATTGAGACGATGATGGAGAATGTACAGACTTTTTTTGTTGTCGATACACTTGAATATTTAGAAAAGAATGGCAGAATCGGTAAAGCATCATCATTACTGGGAACAATGCTAAATCTTAAACCGATTTTGACATTTGAGGATGGTTTAATTGCTCCTTATGAAAAAGTTAGAGGTAAGGGTAAAGCTTTAGAACAAATTATGAAAACAGCTAAGAATTATTGGCAAAAGCATGGGGAATTACGTTGTTTTGTTTTTCATGCTTATAATTTTGAGGAAGCTGTTAGATTTAAGGAAAAGGTAAAGGATGAATTAAACTGCGGGGAAATTATGATCGGAGATATAGGAGCAGTTGTGGGAACACATGCCGGACCGGGGATTATGGCCTTGTTTTTTTATGATAAAAAGTTTGAAGTTAGTTAACTCGCTTAAAGGAGGGGCGGTTTTTGGTTCGCCAGGTTGGTAATAATTTAGCAAATACGATAGTAGTTTTAAAAGATTTTGCTTGTTTACTTTTACGTCCCGGACAAGTTTTTACCGGTGTTGTTATTTCTCAAGCTAAAGGTAGTCAACAATATCTTTTAAAAGCAGGGGAAAATCTATTATCGGTTCATTCCGAAAAACCTTTAAAGATAGGACAAAAGCTTAGTTTACATGTTTTAGGGAGGCAAGGAGAAAACTTATTAGTAGAAAAACTACCCGGGACGATGGAACAAGAAGCAGCAGTTTTAGCTAAAGCTGTAGAAAAATACGGGGTGAGAGGTAAAAAAGAGCTTGCTATACTTAAAGAAGCTTTACAAAAACTTCCTGTTGAGGAAAACACAGCGATTCGTTATTTGCTTGACCCACACCTGGGGGTAGCTTTGCTTTTTCCGGCAGAAAAAGGAGAAGATGTTTATAATAAATTAGAAATAGCTAAGTATAATGATTTAGTGACTCAAGAGGACGTTTGGGAAGTGAGTTTAGAGTTACAGCTTTCTACGCTTGGTAAAATTGAAGTAAAAATTAAAATGCAGGGCCGAAATTTGCATACACAAATTTGGGCCGATTCTAAGGAGACAGAGCACCTTTTGCAACAGCGAAAAAAAGAATTAGAAGGATTTTGTACAAATATAGAAATTCTGCCTTTTACGGAAGGCCCTTTGCTTATTACTAACCGTTTAGATAATATTGATTTAATGGTGTGAGAGAGATGAAAAAAAGAAAAAAGGCCGCAGCTTTAAAATATGACTTAGAACAACAGGAAGGTGCTCCACGTCTTATTGCTGTTGGAGATGGTTATGTAGCGGAAAAAATTATTGAGGTAGCGAAAAAGGAAAAGGTTCCTGTGGTAGAAGATGTAGAAGTGGTAAATAAACTTGTGCCTCTTCCGCTCGGTGCTGAAATTCCGGAGGACCTTTATGAGGCTGTAGCCGGTATCCTTGCTTTTATTTATAAGTTAGAACAAGATGCTAAGAGTTAAGTTCACTTGCTTGAGTTTCAGGGTTGTTATTAACATTAGGTTTTCGTTGTGTCATGCTTTTTCCACAGCAGAAATCAGGGAGTTTAGCGTTTCGGCCACAGGACGAACAGTGATAGCCTTTCATTAAGTTCACCTCCAGTTATAACCTAGTAGTTATAGTTTTACCAAGAATTGAGAAAATATTATTTAGCCAAGAATCAGGTGGTTTTATTGTTTAATATTGTCTTAGTTGAACCGGAAATTCCCGCTAATACCGGCAATATTGCTCGCACATGTGCCGTGACGGGCTGTAGTTTGCATCTAGTGGAGCCTTTAGGATTTTCCATTGAGGACAAGTATTTAAAAAGGGCCGGTTTGGATTATTGGTCCTTGTTGGATATTCATTTGTATAAAAATCTAGCAGAATTTTTACAAGGGAAAGACCCTCGTTTTTTATTTTTAGCTACGAAAAAAGGAAGCAAAAGTTATAGTGAAATAAATTTTCCGAAAGGAGCTTATTTTCTTTTTGGTAAGGAAACGCATGGTTTGCCGGATAGTTTATTGCAAACTTATCCTCAGCAATGTTTGCGAATCCCAATGCAAGAAGGAGTACGGTCATTAAACTTAAGTAATTCTGTAGCTATTTTTGTTTATGAAGCTTTGCGCCAACATCATTTTTCAGGGTTAGTGTGAAAAAGCAGAATAAAAAAACTCTTGCCTTGGGGCAAGAGTATAGTTATTATTTTGGCACGCCCGATAGGAATCGAACCTACGCACCTGGCTCCGGAGGCCAGTGCTCTATCCACTGAGCTATAGGCGCATTCAAACTGTTCGAATGTATTATACGCTC
>DUTO01000080.1 GCA_012842035.1 Clostridia bacterium
ACAAAAAATAGATGATTATTGTCGAAAAAATAAAATAGCATATCAAGAATTGTACATAATCATCTATTTTTTGTTCTAATTCTTCAGGTAAAATATTAACTTTTTTACAAAAACTGTCTCTCTCGCTTTCCCGACGTATTAAATCTTCACGTTAATATTTTACCTGAAGAATTAGAACAAAAAATAGATGATTATTGTCGAAAAAATAAAATAGCATATCAAGAATTGTACATACCTAAAGAAAATGTAGACCCTGCAATAAAAGAAGAACTTGAACAGGTAATTGCTGCACAAGCTGAATTGGAGAAAATTAAATTTCTGGTAAGAGATGATAATTGCTCCGAAGAATGGCTGGAAAAGGGCGTGCTTTTAGCTAAAACATATCGGAGTGCAGAGGAAGTTGCCATTTTAAAAAAAATGCTAGCAGAGGCTAAGGCTAAAGGAGAAGGTAATTTTGTTAGAAATAAAGTAAAGTTTAAAATAACGCATACTATCTTAAATGACCTTGCGTCCGATATTAATTCCGGTGGAGAAAGAAGAGAAAAAACTAAATATGCGAGCAATTGGGAGAAAAAATTAAATTTATTTAAAAGCGAATTAGAGAAAAGAGGCATCTATTTAGATGAAAGATATGAGGGGCATCGCATCCATGAAGCTGAAATCATGCAAACCTGGGATAAAATAAATGAACAGGTGAAAAATGAGAATACAAAGGCAAGAAGTTTTGAGAAGGTTCTAGATGAGGTTCTGCGCAAGCATCCTCAAATTGGCTTGGAATATCATAGTGCAGTGTCAGAGGAGCAAACCGGGATAAAGAAAACTCGTAATTTAGAAGAATATTTAGAAGATGCCCAGCAATTTGCCGGTAAAACCGTTAGAGATGACGGGGGGGAGCAAATCAGCTCAGAGAAAAGAATCATAAGGTATTTGTTGAAAACAGCAGACGAGCGTAAGCAGTGGGGTTCTGATATTGGTGCTAAGTGAAAGCAACATATTAAAAAGACTGTTTTATAAGCAATTATAAAACAGTCTTTTTGTTTGTCAATTTTGTTGTTGACGACATTTTTTACAATAGCCATAGATTTCGACATGGTGGTTTGTAGGGAGAAAGTCGGTATCATTTTTAATATATGTTTCTAGCTCACCGAAGGGGCAAAAGGGCAAAGGTATGGTTTGGTGGCATAAAGTGCAAATCATTAAATGATGAGGGGAGCCTTGTTCACGAAGTTTGTATTTAGTTTCTTCGTTAAATGTTATTTTTTCTATAATTTCACTGTCCGTAAGAATCTCCAGGTTTCTGTATATAGTAGAAAAATTTATTTTTTTATTTTTCTTTCTAATGAGGTCATATATTTGCGAAGCATCTAAAAGCCTATAATCAGAATTAACGAAAATTTCTAGCATATATTTGCGTGCGGGAGTGAGTTTGAACCCTTTTTCTTTCATGGTTTCATAGATTTGTTTAAGTTGTTCGTTCATAAATTTTTCGCTCCAATCTTAACGGCTTTTGGCATCTTAAATACAGGAGAACCGTTCCTTTATCAACCCTTTGTTACCTTTTGAACTAGGAGGAGAAGTAAAAAAATGATTACGGAAGAGAGGACAATTGTTCCACCGGGAGCGAGGTCTAAATAAAAAGAAGTGGTAAGACCTATTAATGCGGAAAGAATACCAAAAAATACTGCCCAGAGCAGGGTTTCTTTAAATCCCCGCGCAAGAAGAAGACTGGAAGCAACGGGGACGACCATTAGTGAAGACACAAGTAAGGCACCAACAATTCTTAAGCCAATGGTAATTACCATTGCTGTGAGGAAAAGCAAGAGATAATTGTAGCGTTCTATTTGTATTCCTGCTAAGCGAGCACCTTCTTCATCAAAAGTAAGAAAGAAAAAATTGCGGTAAAAAGAAAAGAGCAGAAATAGGGTGAGTAAGGATAAACAGACGATGAGCAATATATCTTGCTTAGTTAAAGTAATGATGCTCCCAAAAAGAAGACCGGAGATACTCGTATCAGAGGTTTTGGTAAAACTTATTAAAATAACGGCGAGTCCTAAACCTGCAGACATGATAATAGCTAAGGAGAGTTCGGCATAATTTTTAAAGACATTTCTTAATTTTTCTAGAAAAAAGGAAATTAGGATAGAAAAGAAAAGGGCTAAAGGAAGAGGGTTA
>DUTO01000081.1 GCA_012842035.1 Clostridia bacterium
AAAAGATTTTTCTTGTAACTCGACTATAATTTCACTGATTTCTTCCGGCTCTAAACCTCTTGCCTCCGGGAGTTTATTTTCTTGGCATTGCACTTCCTTAAATTTGTTTCTGTAGTCCGGCAATAAAAAAGCCCTCCATTTCATCGTGAAAAGGTAAAAACTGCCTTTGACCTCTTTTTAATTCTTCTTTTTCTTCCTCTGTCGATGGTTGATAAGGAAGAGATGGTGTTAAATCGAAACTAACGATATCCGGATAAGTAGCCGTAAACTTCTCGATAACCTCAACATTCTCTTCCGGTTCAGTAGTACAGGTACTATAAACAAGTCTACCCCCCGGGGCTAAAAGAGGATAGACACCGGCTAAAATTTGTGTCTGTAATTTGGCCAATTCTTTTATTTCTTTTTCCTCTTTACGCCAACGGGCATCAGGTCTTCTTCTTAACACACCCAAACCTGAACAAGGGGCATCGACAAGCACTAACTCATATTGACCTTGCAATTTCTCGGCAATCCTTGTCGCATCAAGTAGCTGTGTTTCAATTATCTTAATCCCTAATCTCTCTGCATTTTCAATAATCAAGTGTTTCCGATGTTCATGCACATCACAAGCTATAATTTTGCCCTCATTTTTCATTAATTGAGCCAAATGAGTAGTTTTACCACCCGGACCAGCACAGACATCTAAAACTGTTTGCTGAGGCTTAGGAGCAAGGACATGGGCTACCAACATCGAACTTTCATCTTGGATTGTAAACAAACCTGCTTGAAAACTGGGCAAAGACACCAAAGGAGGTGCCCCTTGTAACCGAATCCCCTCTGGCACCCGTAAGCTCGGTGTAGCCACACATCCTTCTTTTTGCAATCTGACCAGCAGTTCTGTGCGGGAACATTTTAACGTATTTGTTCTAATCCATAATTCGGCCGGAGTATTGTTATATTCACATAAGTTTATTGTCTTTTCCCAGCCATATCGTTTTAACCAACGCCTGAGCATCCACTGCGGATGAGAATAAATAACTTCTAAATACTCAAGAGGGCTTTTTTGGGCATCAGGCCAAACAACTTTTCCCGGATGACGCAAATAATTGCGCAAAACACCATTAATTAAAGAAGCAACTCCGGTATGATAATATTTTTTAGCCAACTTAACCGCCTCATTGGTAACCGCAAAAGGCGGTATTTTATCCAGAAAAAGAAGCTGGTAAAAAGAAAGGCGCAACAAGATACGAGGGCCTATTTCCAGCTTCTCCACTTTTTTTACCAACTGTTTAATTAGCCAATCCAAGCGAGCACGATATTTAACTGTACCGTAAACAAGCTCTGTAATTAAGCCGCGATCTAAAGAAGTAAGGTCTGCCGCCTCGTGCAAAGTTTGCTTTAAAATTAAGTTAGCATAAGCACCATCTTCTATCTTTAATAAGATGCGAAAAGCAACCTCTCTATCTTTCATTAATCTCGGTCTCCTAAAGCACCTGAAATTACTAGCAAACGTAAAAACTGCAGTAAACTGACGACAAGGGCCGCTACATAGGTTAAGGCCGCTGCTTTTAGTACTTTTTTAGTACCGCTCACCTCAGGTGGTGCAATAAAATTATAACCTTCCAAAAGAGCAATCGCGCGCCGCGAAGCATTAAATTCAACAGGTAAAGTTACCACCTGAAACAGAACGGCCAAAGCAAAAAACCAGAGACCAAGTTTGATTAAAGAAGCAAACCTAAAAAGAAACCCTATGAAAAAAAGAGGAAGGGCCATTGTCGTCCCAAAATTCACTACAGGTACAAGCCCATTACGAATATTCAAAGGCAGATAACTGGTCGCATGCTGTAGGGCATGCCCCGTTTCATGAGCCGCTACACCTAAAGAAGCCAAAGAGGTTCCCCGGTAAACCTCAGGTGAAAGACGCAATACTTGCCCTCTGGGGTCATAATGGTCCGTTAATTCACCGGCAATCATTTCTACAACAACATGTTCTAAACCTTGTTCCCGCAAAATTTCTCTTGCTACATAAGCCCCGGTTACACCTTGTTGTGCCGGTACCCGTAAAAAACGCGCAAAAGTAAATTTTACTTTAGCTTGGGCATACAAAGCCAACAACAAGCCGGGAATAACGATCAGCATTGTGGGATCAAAAAAAGGATAAAAATACATAAGTTACACCTCCTAAGAAATATTAAACCGGTTTTTCCGGCTGGAAATCTTTTTGAAAATTCCGCACTGCTACTTCTACTTTTACTAAATCTACCCTTGTATTAGCACAAGGGCCTTCGGGTCGTTCATTAATGATCCCGATAACGGGCAACCCCTCCACATCTTGTATCCCACTCGTTAAATCTCTTTCACACGCAATCGCTACTACTGCTTGCGGGCGATATTCTTTGATGACCTTACGAGCCATTGTTCCTCCGGTAACTACTTCTAAATGGGCCCCCGTTTTTTGCGCGACATTGATTAAGTCCATAATTAAACATTGGCCACATCTTTTACAATTATCTACATTTATGGTTATTTTATGAGGACAATGAACCCACTGTAAACAATGGGGGGCTAAAATCATTACTTTTTTATATGCTTTGACCTTAATCTGCGTTCTTACTAACTGATTAGAAACTTGAATATAAGAGTTTTTAATCTTTTCTTCAGCTAAACCAAACCACTTTCCTATACGCATGGCTAAAGGAAAAAGGACATTAGTTGCTGTACGCATCACACTTTGCAAAGGAAGAATCTCTTTAGAACGCCATAAACTCCAAATCAGTCCTAATAACCCTACTGATAAAAGAGTAAAGAAAATTAAAGCGATGGCTATAACTATAGTTAAGATAATTTTATTTAAATAAAAGGCGCGCCGCGAAACCAGCCACCAAGCAAAAGCAACTATAGCCACTAAAAACAAAAGGCTACAAAGCAGTAAGCTTACAAATATTCTTTTTTTAACATTTTGTTCCGAGTCATTATTTTTCCGGATTATTGAAGACATCTCCCACCTCAAGATGATAGCCATTAATAAAACTAGCGGCTGACATTGTTTTTTTACCTGCAGGCTGTACTTGTTTAACCAAAAGAGTTCCTTGACCCGTTTGCACAACAAATCCTTGTCCTTTTACTAAACGCAACACCGTACCTGGAACTGCTTTTTGATTTTCACAAACATAAATCTCGCTTCCTTTAATTTTTAAAGGTTTCTGACGAAAGATAGTATAGGTGCCCGGCTCGGGAACTAACCCTCTAATTTGATGATAAATCATTTCGGCCGAATTTGCCCAATTAATTTTTTCATCGTCTTTTTTAAGGGGCGGAGCATAACTAGACTCTTCCTCTTTTTGTGGACGTGGCACTATTTCCCCGGCTACCCAAAGAGGAAGCGTTTTAATTAACAATTCAGCACCCTTGTTTGCTAAGTGGTCATGCAACTGACTAAAAGTATAGTCAACGGGAATTTCCACCTCGGCTTGAGTTAAAATATCGCCTGTATCTAAACCTTGCTCCATTAACATAATCGTTACTCCCGTTTTTTTCTCTCCGGCCATTAAAGCGCGCTGCAGAGGAGCAGCCCCTCGATAACGAGGCAGTAAAGAAGCATGAACATTAAGGCAACCATACTTAGGCAACGTGAGAATTGCTTCTGGTAAAATTTGCCCAAAAGCAGCTACGATAATTAAATCAGGCTTAAGTTCCTGCAAAGTTTTAATAAAATCCGGTTCTTTAACTCGGCAAGGTTGCAGTACCTCCAACCCCATTTCTAAAGCTTTTTTCTTTACCGGAGAAAAACTTACTTTACGACCGCGCCCCCTCACCCGATCAGGTTGAGTAACAACAGCTACGAGGTCATGGTCGGTTTGCGCCAGTTTTTCCAAAACAGGTAAGGCAAAGTCCGGAGTTCCCATAAATATTATTTGCATTATTCTTCACTCCACCGACTGAATATTTTTGGTTCTATCCACAAAAAGAATGCCCTTTAAGTGATCTATTTCATGCTGAAAAACCCTGGCCAAAAGCCCTGTCGCCAATATTTCCATCTCTTTGCCCCGGCGATTAAGAGCCCTAACCAAAACCCTTTCCGCCCGTTCTACATCACCAATTAAACCAGGAACACTTAAACAGCCTTCACTGTCAGTTGCCAAACCTGTGGCCTCGACAATTTCCGGATTAATTAATTCATATAATTCGTCATCAAGGTCAACCACAATCGCGCATTTGGAAACACCGATTTGAGGAGCGGCCAAACCTACCCCTATCTCCGTGGCAGCTAAAGTATCTTTTAAATTATCCAACAGCTTCTCAATCTGTGGTGTAATTTCTTTTATTTTTTTAGCCTGTTGACGCAAAACCTCATCACCAATTTCTACAATTTGATAAACAGCCATCCTCTTTCCTCCTCATTACTACTTATAATAAATTTTGCGGTTCAATATCAATGATGGTACGCGGCTCTCCGCTGTTTTTTAAATCTTTTTCCCTCACCTGCCGTGTTAAATATTGTAACACCTTTAATTGTTTACTTTTGATAATTAGATGATAACGAAATCTCTTTTTCAAAAAACCAATGGGGGCCGGCCCCGAACCCAGAAACTCTACTTTTTCTTTTAATTTTAGACATTCATTTTCCAAAAATGCTTGCCAACTTTGTATTCTTTGCCTAACTTGTCTTTCATTATAACCACTGACCATAATCCGCGCCAAGTAAAGAAAAGGAGGATACTGTAAAACTTCACGATTAGCTATTTCTTGTCCATAAAACTCTTCATAATCTTGCCTTACTACCGCAGAAAAAAGGTAATGTTCAGGGTCATAAGTTTGAATTAATACTTTCCCTGCTTTTTCACCTCTCCCTGCCCTTCCCGCTACTTGAGTCATCAATTGATAAGCTCGTTCTCCCGCCTGATAATCAGGCATGTTTAAAAAAAAGTCGGGATTAACCACTCCTACTAAAGTAACTTCAGGAAAATCCAACCCCTTAGCAATCATCTGGGTACCAATCAGTACCTGAGCCTTACCTTCCTGAAATTCTTTAACCATCCGCATATGACTATCTTTCTGCTGTGTTGTATCGGTATCCATACGTAAAAAAGGAACGCCGGGAAAAAGTCTAGCAAATTCTGTGGCTACACGTTCTGTTCCTGTACCATAATAACGTACATAAGAACTACCACAAAAAGAACAACTCTTAGGCAAAGAACGCTGAAAATGGCAATAATGACAAACCAGCCTTCCCTTAGAACGATGATAAATTAAGGTAATACTACAATGAGGACAAGTTAGAGGCTTACCACATTCACGACACATTACATAGGTATGAAAACCCCTCCTATTCATGAACAGAAGTGCCTGCTCACCTGCGGTGATCACGCTACGTAAAGATTCGAGGAGTTTTCGACTAAAAATACTTCTGTTTCCGACCCGTAATTCTTTTTTCAAATCAATAATTTCTATTTGGGGCAAAGGGCGAGCGGCGACACGTTGCGGTAATTTTAAAAGGCCATATCTGCCTTTTTTCGCTAAATAAAAAGAACGCAACGAAGGAGTTGCGGATCCCATAATTAAAATAGCTCCTAATAACTCTGCCAGCTTTTCAGCGACTCGCCTAGCATCATAACGAGGATCCGGTTCATTCTGCTTATAAGTATTTTCGTGTTCTTCATCAATAATAATTAAACCTAAATCAGTAAAAGGAGCAAATACGGCTGAACGAGGTCCCAAAACAACTTTGGCTCTGCCTTCTCTAATTTTCATCCATTGGTCATATCTTTCTCCTGCCGATAAAGCACTATGCAAAACAACAACTTCCTCCCCAAAAACTTCGGCTAAAAGCGAAACAATCTGAGGAGTTAAAGAAATTTCCGGAACTAAATATAAAACCTGCTTACCTTGGGCTAAAATTTCTTTCATCACCCGTAAATATACTTCTGTTTTCCCACTTCCCGTAATCCCAAAAAGCAGCCATTTCTTTTTTCCTGCCTCAGTCTGAAGATTATTACTAATAATTTCACAAACGCGTTTTTGGTCAAGATTTAAAACTTCTGGTCGTGCACTCTGTAATTTTTCCTGTAAAGGACTTCTTTCTACTTTTTGCTTACATACTTCAATTAAATTCTTCTCATACAATCCTTGTAAAGCTGTGCGGCTATAAGTCCCTTTAGCTTTTAAATCATCACGAGAATGGGGTGCTTCTTTTAATAATTTAAGGATTTCCCTTTGTCGCGGAGCCCTACTCAGTACCTTCTCGACATCTTCACACCCTTCTTTTATCCGAAAAACCACCTTTTCCTTATGAGTCACCTGAGGCACGAACACTTTTTCAAATCGTATAAATTTATTTTCGATTAAATAGGCTAATTCCTTTTGCACAGGTTGTTGTAATTTTTGTCTGATTTCGCGACTGGTTAAACCTTGCCCTAAATTAGCCCTTAATACTTTAAGTATTTTTTTTTCTTTTTCTTGCAAAAGCAATTCCCGTGCCGGAAAAGAAGTTTCGGCAAAATAAACTATTTTTTCCTTCATTCTTACAGGAGGAGGAATAAACAGTTGCAATGCTTTGTTCAAAGAACAAACATAATAATCAGCAAGCCAATGAGCTAATTTAAACCCACAACCGGTAACCACGGGTTCACGCACTAAAACTTGTTTAATATTTCTTAGTCCCCTTAAATTCGGTTTATCCTGAAATATAGTAAGAGCCAAACCTTTATAACTTCTTTGTCTTACCGGCACCGAAACTAAAGAACCAACCTCCACTTTCAGCTCCGGAGGGATACGATAAGTGAAAATTTGATCAAAATTGCTAGGTGTTCCCATAATCAAAACATCAACGTACATTACCATTACTCCTTAAACAATCGACTGACCTTATTATATCAAACGAAGCACAAAACGGGAAATGACACAGTATTTTTTCACAATTATCGTTGCCAAAATAATTTTAAATCCTGGCAAGACTTTCCCTGCAAATAAATTTTATTAACCTCACATTAGAGAAAATATTTTCTTAAGTCCTCTACCTTATCTAATTTCTCCCAAGGTAAATCTAGCTCTGTCCTGCCAAAATGTCCATACGCGGCTACCTGCTTATAAAGGGGACGACGTAAGTTTAAGCTTTGAATAATTCCGGCCGGACGTAAGTCAAAAATTTCTTTAATCGCCGCTACTATTTGTTCTTCCTGCACCTTTCCTGTACCAAATGTATTAACCGTAATACTAACGGGGCGGGCTACCCCAATTGCATAAGCTAACTCTAATTCACACTTTTCGGCTAAACCGGCGGCCACAATATTTTTGGCTACATAGCGTGCCGCATAAGAAGCTGACCGGTCAACTTTCGTGGGGTCTTTACCAGAAAAAGCACCACCACCATGACGAGCCATCCCTCCATAAGTATCCACAATAATTTTTCGCCCGGTGAGCCCGGAATCGCCCATGGGGCCACCAATTACAAATCTGCCGGTAGGATTAATTAAATATTTTGTTGTTTGGTCAATAAAGCCCTTTGGAACCACCGGAACAATTACTTTTTCTAAAACGTCCTTTTTGATCTGCTCCAATTCTACATCAGGACTATGTTGTGCAGAAATAACAATAGTATCCACCCGTACCGGTTTACCAGCTTCATACTCTACGGTAACCTGTGACTTCCCATCAGGACGCAAATAAGGCAATATTCCCTGTTTACGTACTTCAGTAAGCCGGCGAACCAGTTTATGAGCTAAAGAAATATTAAGAGGCATATACTCAGGTGTTTCATTAGCTGCATAACCATACATCATCCCTTGATCCCCAGCTCCAAGTGTAGCTATTTCGGCTTCGCTCATTTCTCCGGTTTTAACTTCCAAGGCCTGATTAACTCCTAAAGCAATATCAGGAGATTGTTCATCGATCGCTGTTAACACAGCACATGTACCACCATCAAAACCATATTTTGCTCGTGTATATCCAATCTCTTTCACTGTTTGGCGAACTAATTTAGCAATATCGACATAACAATCAGTAGTTATTTCGCCCATCACCAAAACAAGACCTGTGGTAACCGCTGTTTCACAGGCTACCCTAGCTAAAGGGTCTTTGCTTAAAATTTCATCTAAAATAGCATCAGAAATTTGGTCTGCTACTTTATCCGGATGACCTTCGGTAACAGATTCAGAAGTAAAAAGTTTTCTCACCAACATTTGTCACTCCTTTGCTTGCCTTTTCTTAATTATTTCCTGAAAGATATGCTTGGCCACATCGTCTTTACTCATTTTTCCTAAGCTCTTAACCTGCCCCTCAGGAAAAACAAAAGAAACAATATTGGTATCCCCGGCAAAACCTGCCCCCTCTTGTGTAACGTCATTAGCTACAATAAAGTCAAGGTTTTTTTGCCTTGCCTTTTCCGCCGCTTGAGCCAACATCTTTTCTGTTTCGGCAGCAAAACCTACTAAAATTTGTTCTTTTTTCTTTTTTCCTAATTCGGCCAGAATATCCGGATTTCGGCTTAACTCTAATAGCAAATCTCCAGATTGTTTTTTTATTTTTTCCCTGCTTTGTGTCTTAGGTCGATAATCAGCAACAGCCGCCGTTTTAATAATTACCTGACAATCTTCCCAGTGAGCCAAAACTGCCCGGTACATTTCTTGGGCAGTTTCAATCATCAGTCGCTTTACTCCGGGAAAAGGTTGTATTTCCGTAGGGCCACTAATCAAAAGAACTTCTGCTCCTAATAAATAAGCTTGTTTAGCTACCGCATAACCCATCCGCCCCGAACTCCTATTCGACAAAAATCGCACAGGGTCTAAAGGCTCCCTTGTCGGCCCGGCCGTAACTAAAACTTTTATATCCCGCAAAGGTTTTTCTGGAAATAACAATTCGGCTGCTTTGGCTAAAACAATTTCGAGTTCTATTAAACGCCCTTGTCCCATTGTGCCACATGCCAAAGCACCATAACCAGGACCAACAAAAACATAACCCCGTTCCTTTAAACTAGCAATGTTTTCCTGCACCAGAGTATTTACATACATCTGATGGTTCATCGCCGGAGCAAAAAGAACCGGAGCTTTGGTGGCCATAATTGTGGTTGTTAAAAAGTCATCGGCTAAACCGGCACGAACCTTACCGATTAAATTAGCTGTCGCCGGTACGACCATGACCAAATCGGCGGCTTCTGCCAAGCCGATATGTTCGACATTCCACTTGTGAGGCTCGGCAAACAACTCCGTAATTACCGGATTTTGCGAAAGAGTTCTTAAAGTAAGTGGTGTTAAAAACTTTTGGGCTGACTCAGTCAGCACACAATGTACATCAGCACCTTTTTTCTTTAACTTACTAACCAGGTCAATTGCTTTATAAGCAGCAATACTACCTGTAATTCCTACCACCACACACTTATCTTTAAACACTAGTCGTTCCTCCCCTATTTAATACCACCCTTAACGATTGTTACCTTTATTTTACCTTCAGCAATTTCCTGCATCGCCAAACTCACAGGCTTGACTTTTTTTTGTGCTAATCCTTCTACACGAGGAGTATCTCCATCCGTCAATTGTCTAGCTCTTCTTGCCGTAGCTGCTACTAACGCATATTTAGAATCTAAATTCGTCATCATTTTATCTAAACAAGGTTGTTCCACTACTCATCAAAACCTCCTTTCTTTATTTAAAAATAATTTCCGTTCTGACCACTCTAAGCGTATAGTACGACATCTTTCCGCAACAATAATGGCTCGCAGCTTCTCTACCGCTTCCTCAACAAAGTCATTAACCACAACATAGTCATATTCCTGCAGATGACCTATTTCTACTTCTGCTTGCTTTAATCTTTTTTGAACCTCAGCTTCATTTTCCGTACCACGCGAAGTAATCCTTCTTACCAATTCCTCATGAGAAGGGGGTACTAAAAAAATAAAGACACCTGTAGGCCATTTAGCTTTTACCTGTAACGCCCCTTGTACATCAATTTCTAAAAGACAGTCCTGCCCTTGTTGCAAGATTTTTTGCACATAGACAAGAGGTGTTCCGTAATAATTATCAAAAACCTTAGCCCATTCTAAAAAAGCCTTCTTTTTAATTAACTCTAAAAACTTTTCCCGGGTGTAAAAAAAATATTCTCTACCTTCTTTTTCCCCGCTTCGTGCTTTTCTAGTAGTGGCTGAAGTAGATAAAACCAGGTCATCATATTTTTCCAATAAAGCACGACAAACCGTACCTTTACCTACCCCAGAAGGTCCGGAAATTATAATTAAGTTGCCTTTGTTTTTCTGCAAACTCATCCTTTTCACCACTTATCTTTTTCTCCACTAAAAATCACTCTCTGGAATTTACTTATGAAACAGTTTCTTCGTTTAGAGGCGTCTCTTTAGTATTTAAGCGATGGGCTACCGTTTCCGGTTGAACTGCAGAAAGCACCACGTGACTACTGTCCATAATTACTACCGCCCTGGTTCGACGTCCATAAGTAGCATCAATCAATAAGCCTTGGTCTCTGGCCTCCTGAATAATTCTTTTAATCGGAGCCGATTCAGGACTAACAATGGCCACAATTCTATTGGCAACCACAATATTGCCAAATCCGATATTAATCAATTTAATTTCCATTTTTAACCCCCTCTTTATTCAATATTTTGTACCTGTTCCCTTATCTTTTCTAATTCACTTTTTAACGCCACCACTGCTTGTGTTATCTCTAAGTCATTCGCCTTAGAACCAATCGTGTTCACTTCCCGATTAATTTCCTGGAGTAAAAAATCGAGTTGCCGACCTACCGGCGTATCTGCTTCCAAGCTTTGTGTTAACTGGATAAAGTGACTATCAAGTCTCACTAACTCCTCATCAATATTGCACTTATCAGCGAACAAAGCTAATTCTAACATTAAGCGGTCTTCATCTATTTGCTCTGCAGTTAAAAATTCTGCTAAACGTGTCACTAATTTTTCGTGATAATTTTTCACTACTTGTGGGCTTTTTTCTAAAATTTCACTATGAATTTGCTGCATTACCCGGATCCGTTGCTCTAAATCTTCTTTAAGTTTCTCTCCCTCTTTTTCTCTCATCTGTAATAAAGCAGCTACAGCTTCTTGCAAAGCCGGTTCGATATCTTGCCAAAGATGTTCCGCTTCTTCTGTTTCACATAAAGCAAGAACTTCAGGGAACTTAGCTATTTGCACAACGTCAACTTCACAAGGAATTTCGGTAATTGCTGCCAATTCTTTCAGAGCCTTATAATATGCCAGGGCCAACTCTTTGTCAACTTGAAATTCACACTGTTTCTGTCCAGTATCTTCCAGCCTAATAAACACCTCAAAGTGACCACGCGAAAAATGATTTAAAACAAATCTCCTCACATTTTCCTCTAACAAAACATATTGACTGGGCAACCTAACCTTTACTTCACCATAACGGCTATTAACAGATTTAATTTCAACAATTACTTCTTTCCACTCACCCTTATGTTCACCACGACCAAAGCCCGTCATACTTCTTAACAAAATTTAATCTCTCCTTAAATTTATTCAAACTCGACTTTCCCTAAGTTTTCTTCCAAACGACGTAAACCTTCTTTAATTCTTTCTTCGGGTATCGTAATCGAAATCCGAAAATAACCTTCACCATATTGACCATAACCACTACCCGGTGTAATAATCACTCCGGCTTGATCTAAAACATATTCCGTAAAAGAAGCCGAAGTAAAGCCTTTTGGTACAGGTGCCCAAATATAAAAAGTGCCTTGAGGCTTAGCTAGCTGCCAACCCATTCTATTAAAACCGTCAATCATCATATTTCTTCTCTGTTCATAAATACCGCATAATTCTCGCACCTGGTTTTGGCAAGCAGTTAACCCTTTAATCGCTGCATATTGAATGGCCTGAAATTGACCGGAATCAAGATTGGATTTTATCCGGCCTAAACATTCTACAACATCACGTCTTCCGGCGGCCCAACCGATACGCCATCCCGTCATATTAAAAGGCTTGGAAAGAGAACCAAATTCAATTCCTACCTCTTTAGCCCCCGGAATTTCCAAAAAACTAACCGGACGGTAACCATCATAAGCTATCTCCGTATAAGCTGCATCATGACACACAATAATTTCGTACTTTTTCGCAAACTCGACCACTTCCTCAAAAAACTTACGGTCAGCTACAGCCCCGGTAGGATTGTTTGGATAATTTAAAAACATCAATTTCGCTTTTCTCGCTACTTTTTCCGGAATTTTAGTTAAATCCGGGAGAAAATCATTTTCTGCTAATAAAGGCATTAGATGAGATTCTCCTCCGGCCAAGAGGGTTCCAATACCATAAACAGGATAACCTGGGTCCGGAACAAGATTAACATCACCCGGATCAATATAACAAAAACTAATATAGCCAATCCCTTCTTTAGAACCAATTAAAGTAACTACTTCTTCCCGCGGGTCAAGTTCTACACCATGAGTCTCTTGATAATATTCACTAACGGCCTCACGAAAAGCCAATAAACCTACCGAAGTAGGATAGCGATGGTTAGCCGGATTATGAGCTTGTCGGCAAAGTTCTTCCACAATCGGCTGCGGAGTAGGTAAATCCGGATCCCCAATCCCAAAACTAATAATATCAATACCCTTTTCCTCAGCCTCCTCTATCTTTTTTTCAATTCTGGCAAATAAATACGGAGGTAATTTTTTAATTCTTGTTGCTTGCACAATCAACACCCTTTCCTTAAAATACTCTAGTTCCTTTATTAATTATCTACCCTGGATTAAATGATAATTTATTTCTTGTTTAATTTTACCTAAACAAGCTTTTATCTTCAACTTTACCGGAAAAAACATTCGCGGCCGGACCGGTCATATAAACATGATTATTCACGGCCCATTCTATAATTAAAGTTCCTCCGGGCAAATGTATTTTAGCCTTACGCTTTGTTCTTTTATTTAGAACTGCCGCTACTAAAGAAGCACACGCTCCCGTACCACAAGCCAAAGTTAACCCGGCTCCTCTTTCCCAAACCCTCATTTTTATTTCTTGGTCATTAAGCACCTCTAAAAAATGGACATTCGTTTTTTGGGGAAAAACTGCATGCGTTTCTAAAGCAGGGCCATACTTTTCAATAGCTACCTTACTCACATCATCAACCAAAACGACACAATGAGGCACTCCCATTAACAGAGCCGTCACATAAACAATCTTGTCCAAAACAGTTAAAGGTTCATGAAGAGCCTGTCCTGCCGGGCCTAACATTGGTATCGCACTTCTTTCTAAAACAGGTTCACCCATATCGACTGTAATTCCCGTTAATTTATTCTGCTCAAAAACAAGCCGTGGAGTCATTATCCCGGCAAGTGTTTCTACCGTAAATATTTCTTTGTTCACCAAACCTCGTTCATAAGCATAACGAGCAAAACAGCGGATACCATTACCACACATTTCGGCTTCACTACCATCAGAATTAATAATCCGCATTTTCAGGTCGGCTTTGTCAGAAGGCAAAACTAAAATCAATCCATCGGCCCCGATCCCAAAATGCCGATCACATAATTTAGCCGCTGTCTTTAATAAATCGGCCGGAAGCTTTTCTTTAAACCCATCAACCAGAATAAAGTCATTCCCTAGTCCGTGCATTTTTGTAAAATTCAACCATAATTCAAGGATTATTTATTTGCATACATA
>DUTO01000082.1 GCA_012842035.1 Clostridia bacterium
AACCTTGATCCTCTCCCGCCAGAGCCAATGCCGGAAAGAGAAAGTTCAAACAAAGGCTTAATCCTAGTAAAACAGAAATTACTCTCCTTCTTTTTACCACCACAATTTAACACCCCCTATCCCTTTACTCGATTTCTAAATTTATAGCTCTTTTGTTTTACCATGCTTTTGTTACTTGCTTCATTTCTAAACTAGTAGTAGTGTTCAGGATGCCTAGTTGTGCTGCAGGGATAGGAACTTGATAATCTGTTAATGCAGTTCCTAGATTATTTTTAACACTGACTATATAATAATCCGTAAATTCAAACACCGATACTGTAGGTTCAATAGACGCATATGTTCTGACAATAACATTATCCATCCGTGCGTTAGTGGTTAGACCATTGCCGCCGCGATAACTATTCATTCCAAACAATAAATAACTTGTAAAACTTTGAGTTAAGGCCTTACTTTCAAAATATTCACCGTCTCTGTAAATATCAAATTCCCAGCCATCAGTTGATACACGTTTAATAATAACGTCATATGTATAGCTACCAGCGTCATGTATAGTAATACGACTTTGGTCTGTCCCCAATCCAATGCTATATGAGTATGTAAAAGTGGACCATGACCAGTTCATATAATTCTCACTTGACCAATGCAAGGCGGTTCCAACTGGTATTAAGCTTAGAGGTATTTTGGCTAAATAACAAATCGTCCCAAAGCCTGGTGGTTGAGTGGCTCCTACTGAGTATAGGTCAAATTTCCAATCAGTGAAGATTCCCCCCGATCCTTTTTCATCATTTTTTATATATTGCCATTTAGAAGAAGCAGCTGTCCCGGATTCAAAGTCTTCATAGAACTGAAACATTGTAGATGGGTTGATGGGAGTATATCCCGGCACTTTTCTCATGCAAAAATACTTTGTTTCATTTCCTTGCAAAGAAGTTTTTAACCATACCGTAAATTTATCAAAATCTGATTTCGTAATACAATATGGGATAGCGTTACCTGAATACGAAAACGACGTGCCGGAACACCCTAAGCGTCCTTCACCTGCGAGTGCTCCGTTGACATAGCATTTAACTATACCACTATCTGCTTTTACCCCTCCATTTTCTAAAGTCACCACCAGATGATTCCATTCGTTGCGCTTGATTTTATTAGAGCCTGTTTGATAAGTATCCCAACCAGGTCTTAAACTATGATTAGTTGCTACTTTAATTCCGTCATCTTCGGTAATACTGATATAAAGACAAAGATTGTTTTCATGATCCTTTTCGGAATAAACATAGCCTTCACCAGTTCCGGTTGGTTTAATGTAAGCTGTTATACTCCAGTTACATAAAGTATTAAGACTTCCAGACACACTTGGCGCTACTTGAACATAATCGGCCGAGCTGGCAAACTGTAAAGCTTTGCTCCGGATTCCCTCTACCCAAGTAGGAGCACCCCATAACCTTCCGGTTTTCCCCTGGTCACTGGAGTCGTCAGCTAATATTCCATGGCCTTCATCAAATTTCCACTCCCCGATCGGTGCTGCCAAAGCAACACTCTCGGCAACAATACCAAAAGCGAAAAACATAAATAAAAGTAAAGCGATACAACTTAGCTTTTTCCTCTTCATATTTTCATTAACCCCCTTTTTTGAAGTTTAAGGTTCAAAATTCAAAACTCAAAATTTTTACGCTATTTCTTGCACCTCCTCCGAAGTAAGCCTCAGCTCTCGAATAATTCTGTGT